>DASVWD010000065.1 GCA_036389795.1 Longimicrobium sp. | reverse complement strand
GAGACGCCGAGCCTCCTCCCGGTCACCCGTGGGGAAAGGGGCGTCGTGCTCCTGAGACACACCTCTCGCCCGACGGCCCTCTCCGACAGCGACCGCAAAGCCGCACGGCGAATGTCCCGAGCTTCGTGAATAACCGAGGCTGATATTGCTATCTCGTGATGAGCTCATCTTGAGATATGGACGATCAATCCCTGTAAGCTTGAACGGAGAAGCCGAGGGCTTGAAGGCGTTTGATGCTCTGAACAGCCTTTTAGTCGAGAGCCGGTATTCTGAAACCGCGCTCCCCGAACTAACTATGGTCGACCTACAACGTGATCTTGAGTAATCTTCTCCAGCCTCAATCCGATCTCATCCGTATCGGGCCGCAGCGTCGTCGCCATGCTACTCCCGCGGGTTACCAGCCTGCTGCACCACGCGGGCGCCCGTCACCCGGCCGGCCTGGTCAAGCGTGTACTCGATCAGCGCGCCCGAGGCGTGGCGCACCGTGCGCACCGTCTGGCCCGCCGCGTTGGTGGCCGTGCGCACCAGGGGGAGGCTGGTGATGGAGCCCAGCGTGCGCGTGTTCACCACCTGCCCGGCGGTGTCGAGGGTGCGCTCCACCAGGTTCCCCGTCTGGTCGAGCGTGGTCTGCACCGTCTGCCCCAGCGTGTTCACGGTCTGGGTGAGGAGCCCGCCGGGCTGGGTGACGTTCTCCAGCGTCCGCCCGGCCGCGCCCACCGCCTGGTCCACCACGCCGCCCGGCCGGAGCGCGGCCCCGGTCACCCCGCCCACCGTGCCGAGGGTGCGCTGCACCGTGCCCGTGAGCTGCGAGACGATCTCGGGGTGGGCGTCGACGAAGGCGAGCGTGCGCTCGACGACGGCCACCACGTTGTCCAGGTCCACCAGCAGCAGCGCCTCGGCGCGGATGCCGTTGATCCCCAGCTGCACGTCGCCGATGAAGACGTCGGCGCCGGCGTTGACGCGCACCAGGTTGGCCACCGCGGCGTGCAGCGCCAGGCGGGCCTCCACGTTGTCGACGTCCAGCCGGATGCGCTCCACGCACAGCTCGGGGACGTTCACCACCACGTCGTACCCCTGCGCGCGCGGGGGCAGGCCCGGCTGCGTGCCGCCCGGCGCCGCCCGGCACTGGACGACCTCCCGCTGCTGCGCCGGCTGCCGGTCCCGGTCCCGCTGCGCCCCGGCCGCCGCGGGGAGCAGGAGCCCCAGCGCCACCAGCACCGCACACCCGCTCGTCGTTCGCATCGGCGCGCTTCTCCTCTCCGGGTGAGGACGCCCGCGGACCTCCCAACGGCCCGCGTCCGGCCAGGTGCGGCGGGCAGGAAGCGTGCCGGGCGGGGCACGGAAGTTGATCCGCGCACGCCCCGGCGAAAGGACCCCGAGATGAACCCTGCGACCCGCGCCCCGGCCCTCCTCCTCGCGCTCCTCCTGCTGGGGGCGCGGGGGGCGCTCGCGCAGACGCCGGACCCCTGCGCCGCGCTCGCTCCAGTAGTGGCCGCCGCCGACTCGCTGCGCGGCGACTCGGCCGCGGGGCGCCCGGACGTGGTGATCCGCGCCTCGGTCTCCGCGCGCGAGCTGCGCTTCGAGAGCGAGCCGCGCGCCAGCGTGCGCCTCACCGGGTGCGCGCCGGGAGACACGGCGGGGCGGGTGCGGGTGCTGGAGCGGCGCAACCTCCCGGAGCGGGTGCAGCCGGGGGTCACCTACCGCGACGTGTACGTGGCGGTGGAGATCGTGGGCCGGCTGGAGGCCGCGTGCCTGCTGGGGCTGGCGGCGGACTCGGCGGCCGCGCGGGGGCGGCCGCTCCCCTGCGCCCCGGCCGCGCGCGACACGGCCAGTCGCGCACCTCCGCCCCCGCCCCGGCCCTGACGCGGGGCGGCACGGAGCCTGCGCCCGGCGCGGCCGGCGGTCCGGCGGAAGGATGGAGGGGTGAGACGACGCGGAGGCACCCGGCTTCCGCGCGAACCACACGCGGGAGGTTGCGATGAGGTGTCCCGGGCTGAGCGTCGCGCTGCCGCTGCTCCTGGTCGTGGCGGCCCGGGGGGCGGCCGCGCAGCAGGACACCGCGCGCGCCAGGCCGTCCCCCGCGCCGGTCCCGGTGCAGCGCGCCGCGCAGGGGGGCGCGCAGACGGGCACGTCCAACTACGACGTGGTGCTGGAGGTGCCGAACCTCTCGGTGGACTCCATCGGCCTGACGGTGGCGGACGTGCGCGCGCACCTGGCGCTCGACGCCAACGCCGCCAACCTGGTGACGCTGGTGGCGGGCGCCGACATCTCGATCCAGCGCGTGCAGCTGGAGCTGGTGGGGGTGCGGGCCGAGGCGTACGTCTACGTCGACCTGGACAACGTGGCCCGCATCGTCAACCGCGTGCTGGCCACGCTCGACCGCAACCCGCAGATCCTGACGCAGGTGCTCACCACCGTCGACACGCTGGTGGGCACCGTGGGCGGGGTGGCGGGCGCCGCGCTCCGGCCCGGCGGCGTGGCGGAGCAGGCCGTGGGCGCGGTGGGCCGCACGCTCGACAACGCCACCCGGCCGGGCGGGCTGCTCAGCCAGACCGTCAACACGCTGGGGCAGACGGTGCAGACCACGCTCGGCCAGACGGGCGGCATCGTCGAGCGGACGCTGAACACGGCGGGGCAGGTGGTGGGGACGCGGACGCTGGGCTCCGTCACCACCCTGCCGCTGGTGCGCACGGCCACCAACGCCGCCGGCCAGACGGTGCGCACCGTGCGCCACGCCTCCGGCGCGCTGATCGAGTACACGCTCGACCAGGCCGGCCGCGTCCTCAACGCCCGCGTGGTGCAGCAGGCCGCCGGCCCCCGCTGACCGCGAGAGGCGCCGAGCGAAAGGCCGGGCTCGCCACGGGCCCGGCCTTTCGTATCTCACGATCCTGATACCATCTTCCGAGAGCCACCAGGCATCCCGAGAGATGTCATTCCGAGTGGAGCCCGATGCACTGAACCCGCGGTGCCACCGAAGCTGGCCGGGCTCCCGAGGAATCTACCCGCGGCTGCAGCGAGGTCGAATCCGTGCGGAGAACCAGCCACCCGGCGGGGTGGGTAGATTCCTCGGACGCCGCCCGGCCTGGTGTGAAGGTTCGTTCGGTGCTGCGGCGCCGCTCGGAATGACATCCTTTCAGCGAGCCGTTGCACACTGATCCGAGGAATTCGGCCTGGATTCCTGGTCGACTTTACGACACCGCTCCCCGGCTCCCATGTCCGCAGGCCCGCGCCTCTCCATCGTCGTCCCCGCGCTCGACGAGGCGGAGGGGATCGTGGAGACGCTCGCGGCGCTCGGGCCGCTGCGGGCGCGGGGGCACGAGGTGATCGTGGTGGACGGCGGGAGCGCGGACGCCACGGCCGAGCTGGCGCGGCCGCTGGCGGACCGGGTGCTGGCGGCGGAGCGCGGCAGAGCGCGCCAGCAGAACGCCGGCGCCGCCGCGGCCGCGGGCGACGTGCTCCTCTTCCTGCACGCCGACACGCACCTGCCGCCGGGTGCCGACTCGCTGGTCCTGGGCGGGCTGGAGCGCACGGGGCGCGGGTGGGGGCGCTTCGACGTGCGACTTACCGGCCGGCACCCGGTGCTGCGCGTGGTCGAGCGGATGATCGGCCTGCGCTCGCGGCTGTCGGGGATCGCCACGGGCGACCAGGCCGTGTTCGTGCGCCGCGACTGGTTCCGCCGCGCCGGCGGCTTCCCCGACCTGCCGCTGATGGAGGACGTGGCGCTCAGCCGCGCGCTCAAGCGGCTGGGCCCGCCGCTCTGCCTGCGCGAGACGGTCGTCACCTCCAGCCGGCGCTGGGAGCGGCGCGGCGTTTTCCGCACCATGCTGCTGATGTGGCGCCTGCGCTGGTCCTACTGGCGCGGCGCCGACCCGGCCGTGCTGGCGGAGCGGTATCGATAGAAGATCGGAGTGCGCGCGCATGCTCGCGGAGCGCACGGATCTCCGCGTGGGAGTCCGCGCAGGCGGACTTCGTGTCGTTGTTGCAGCGAATTCATTCGCCCGCAACCCCGCGCGGCCGGCAAACCCCTTGCGGCCAACGACAAAGACGATGATCGGACGATTCTGGAGAGGATGGACCACGCAGGAGAACGCGGACGCCTACGAGCAGCTGCTGCGGACCAAGGTGCTTCCCGGCATCCACCGCGTGAAGGGCTACCGCGGCGCGTACCTGATGCGGCGCGACGTGGAGGAGGGCGTCGAGTTCGCCACGCTCACCTTCTTCGCGAGCATGGACGCCGTACGCGCCTTCGCCGGAGAGGACTACGAGATCGCCGTCGTCCCGCCCGAGGCGCGCAGGCTCCTCTCGCGCTTCGACGAGCGCTCGGTGCACTACGAGGTCGCCATGGCGCCGGAGTAGATCAAAAAGCCTCACACAGAGGGCACAGAGGACACGGAGGAACGGCGGATCGGATGAAGTTCTCTCTGTGTCCTCCGTGTCCTCTGTGAGATGATTTTCGAACCTGCGGACGCAGTTTCAGCCGCCCTCGCGCGCCCAGTCCACCCACCCTGCCGGCAGGTCCGCCGCCCGGTCGACGTCGCCCAACGTCTCCAGCAGCGCGGGCTCGATCCCCGTCTCCCGCAGGATCTCCAGCGTGCGCGCCAGCACGCGGTCCGTGCTCCACGGCACGTCGGCGAACGCGGCGCCGATCATCTCCCTGAGCCCCAGCAGCCAGTAGCCCCCGTCGCGCGCCGGGCCCAGCACCGCCGCGTGCGTCTCCAGCAGGTCGAACGCGCGCCGCAGCAGCCCCGCCGTGAGCTCCGGCAGGTCCGAGCCGATGATCACCACGCGCCGGAACCCCGCCGCGAACGCCTCCGCGAACGCCGCCCGCATCCGCTCCCCCAGGTCCGGCGTCCGGGCCTGGGGGAGGTAGGCCGGGCCTTCTCCCAGCCAGGAGCGGACCGCGTCCCCCGCGTCCGCCGGGGTGAAGTGCACGCGCACCGACACGTCCGGCCCCAGCGCCTGCGCCTCGGCGACGGCGCGCTCGGCCAGGCGCCGGTAGACGCGCAGCGCCGCCTCCGGCCCGATCTCGGCGGCCAGGCGGGTCTTCACGCGCCCCGCCTCCGGCGCGCGGACGAAGATCAGGACGGCGTCGATCGGCTCACCACTCGTGGAAGACGACGAACACGGCCGCCACGATCAGCCCGAAGCCCACCAGGTAGTTCCACTTCAGCTCCTCGCGCAGGTACAGCACGCTGAAGCCCGCGAATACCACCAGCGAGATCACCTCCTGGATGGTCTTCAGCTCCGCGGCCGTGAAGCGCCCGTGGCCGATGCGGTTGGCCGGCACCTGGAAGCAGTACTCGAAGAACGCGATCCCCCAGCTCGCCAGGATCACCGTCACCAGGGGCAGGCCCTTGTGCTTCAGGTGCCCGTACCAGGCGAAGGTCATGAACACGTTGGAGATCAGCAGCAGGACGATGGTCGTCATGGGAAGGTGCGAAGTGCGAGGTGCGAAGTACGAAGTACGAAGTGCGTCAGTACGCCGGTGGGCGGATTGGGTGCCGGGAGAGGAGAAAATCCCGTGGCGTACGTTGTGCACGGGCGTTTCCGCACCACGGAGCGGGACGACCTCACCGGACGACACAATGGCGAAGCTGATTTCCGACACCCCGCGGGCGAAGACGCTCGCGGCCGCGCTGGCCTCCGCCGCGGTCGTGGGGGTGGCGTGGGCGCTCGACGCTTCGCAGCGCGAGCGCCGCCAGAGCGAGATGCACCGCATCCTGGTGGAGCTGCTCCTCAACGCGCTCACCGCCGACGACCCCGTCACCGCGCGCCACAGCCGCCGCGTGGCCGACCTGAGCTACGCGCTGGCCGAGGCGTGCGGGATGGCGCGGGGCGAGCGGGCGACGCTGCGCGTGGCAGCGCTCCTGCACGACATGGGGAAGATCGACGACCGCTTCTTCCACATCATCCACTCGCGCAAGCCGCTCTCCCGCGAGCAGCGCGACCAGATCAAGAGCCATCCCCACCAGAGCGCGCACATCCTGGAGCCGCTGGAGAAGCTGCACCCCGGCATCCAGGACATCGTCTCGTCGCACCACGAGTGCTGGGACGGCAGCGGCTACCCGCGCGGCCTGGGCACGCAGGAGATCCCGCTGGGCGCGCGCATCATCACCGTGGCCGACGCATTCGACGCCATGACGCAGCCGCGCCGCTACAAGGACCCGCTCTCGGTCGAGGAGGCGCTCGACAAGCTGGAGGAGGGCGTGGGCCGCCAGTTCGACCCGCAGCTGGTACGGCTGGTGGAGAGCCCGCCGGTGCTGGGCCTGTGGCGTGAGGTCGCCGAGCGCGGCCTGCGCGACGAGCGCGAGCACCTGGCGCACCCCAACCCCACCGAGGCCGCCATCAACGCCCACTCCGGGTGAAAAGCCGGTGCGAGGTGCGAGGTGCGAGGTGCGAAGTGCGTAGATGTGAGCGCCCGCCGGGCTTCACCGGCGGGCGCTCTCGTCAAGTCCGGACGAGCTGCGGATGATCGGAGCGGCGTCAGCCCATCCGACCGATTCGCCACCCACCAGGCACGTCGATTAGATCCCTCGGGATGACATCTGCCTGGTCCGCTCCTCAGACCGGTCCGGCATCCGTCACCGCACTTCGCACTTCGCACCCCGCACTTCGCACCGCCGTTCAGATCGGCCCGAACGCCGCGGCGATCGCCTCCGGCGCGTCCGCGGGCGAGGCGGCCGGCTCCGGGCCCGACGCTGCGCGGACGAAGGCGCGCACCAGCGGCGGGGTGGCGTTGCGCAGCGCCGAGCGCTCGGGCTGGAAGAGCGTCGCCACGAAGAACGGGTGCTCCGGCAGCTCCAGCACGCGCACCTCGCCCGCGGCGTCGAAGCCGGTGAAGCGCATCCCGTGCTCCTCCAGCACCGTCACGAACTCGGGGTTCAGGCCGTACGAGCAGTGGTACTCCTCCAGCACCTGGCTGGCCCCGTACGCCTCCCGCACGCGCGAGCCCTCCACCAGCCGCACCCGCCCCGACTGCTCCACCAGCGCGCACGCCAGCGGCGCCACCACCAGCGAGCCCCCGCCCTGGCTCGTCTCCGCGTGGTCCGCGTCCGCGATCCCGCACACGCCGCGGGCGAACTCCACCACCGCGTGCTGGAAGCCGCCACAGGTGCCCAGGAACGGCAGCCCGCGCTCGCGCGCGTGGCGGATCGCCAGCAGCGCGCCCTCCATGCTGCGGTAAGGGCTGGCCGGCACGCACCAGAGCGCGTGCAGGTGCCCCAGGCTGGCGTGCGGGTCGCGCTCCACCTCTTCCGTGGGGATCCACACCGCGTCCACCGCGCGGCCGAGCGAGAGCGCCGCCAGCCCCAGCGCCTTGGGGATCGCCCGGTGCGCCGTCACCTCGGGGTCGTGGTCGCCCACCAGTCCAACGAAGATCGGCTCCATCGCGGCCTGCCGGTCTGAAGGTTCCTGGCTCGGGACGTTTTGTCGGGGGAACGGGAGAAAGATGAAGCGCGGCACGAAGCGGCGGAAGTCTTTTCACGCGAACGACCTCCGCCGCGCCGTCTCTGCTACGCGGGCGCGGAGCAGCGTAGCACCGCCGGCGCAATGCTGTCATTCCGAGGCCCGACCGCACCGAACCGGCATCCGCACGCATGACGGCAGGGCCGAGGAATCTTCTCACCTCGCCAGGTAGGCCGGGCGCGGCAGCGACACCGATCCTCCCTCGCCGCATCCCCCGTTGTTCATCCTGTTCAGATCCGAACAACAATCTGGCTATGAATGATGAAGCAGGGCGGGATCCGCGCCGCTGCCGCGCCCAACCTGCGGTGACGAGGGGAGTAGATCCCTCGGCCCTGCCGTCATCCAAGCCGATGCTGGTCCCGTGTGGTCGGGCCTCGGGATGACGGCGAACACCACAAGATCAAGCCTGCCCGCAGAACTCCGCCGCCGCGCGGGCCAGGACCTCCACCAGCTGCACGTGGCTGTCGACGTCGGCCCACTCCTCGTCGGCGTGGGCGCCGGCCCCGCGCGCGCCGAACGCCACCGCGGCGATCCCGGCGTCCGCGATCAGCGCCGTGTCCATCCAGTACGGCTCGCCGATCGTCTCCGGCTCCCGGCCCAGCACCTCCGCCGCGGCCGCGAGCACCGCGCGCACCACCGGCGCGTCGGCCGGCGCCTCGAACGAGCCGCGCGCCAGCATCGTCCGCACGTCCGCGCGGAAGGTGGGGTCCTCGGCCGCGAGCGCGCCGGAGATGGAGCGGAGCTGCGAGAGCACCAGCTCCTCCGTCTCGCCGGGGATGGTGCGGCGCTCGATCTCCAGCCGGCAGTGCGCCGCGTAGGTGCTGGTGCCGGTGCCGCCGCGCAGCACCGCCGCGTGCAGCGAGGGCGGCCCCACCAGCGGGTGCGGCGCCGAGGCGCGCAGCTCGCGCTCCAGCCCGTCCAGCCGCGCCAGGAAGCGCCCCATCCGCATGTTCGCGTCGACCCCGTCCTGGAAGCGGCTCCCGTGCGCCGCCCGCCCGTGCGTCTCCACCTCCACCCACACGAACCCCTTGTGCGCCAGGCACACGCGCATCTCCGTGGGCTCGGTGACGATGGCCGCGTCCGCGGTGGCGCGCGTGAGCAGGTCCGCCATCCCCAGGCTCGCCACCTCCTCGTCGGCCACCGCGGCGATCAGCAGGTCGCCCCGGAGGCGCGCGCCCGCGTCGCGGAGCGCCTTCACCGCGGCCAGGCACGCCGCCAGCCCGCCCTTCATGTCGTAGGCGCCGCGCCCGTACACGCGCCCGTCCCGCACCTCGCCCGAGAACGGGTCCGCCATCCCCTCCACGCCCACGGTGTCCGCGTGCGCGTAGAGCATGAGCGATCGTCCGCTCCCGGCGCCCGCCAGCCGTCCGAGCACGCTCGCCCGCCCCGGCTCCGGCTCGAAGCGCTCCGCCGCCATCCCCAGCCGCTCCATCTCTTCGGCCACGAAGGCGGCGATCTCGCGCTCGTCCGTGGCCCCCTCGCTGAACGCCGGGTTGATCGAGTTGATGCGGACCAGCCGGGAGAGCAGGTCCGTGAAGTACTCGCGGTCCGCGCGCATGGTGGGATCGGGTGAGGGTGGAGGAGTGAAAAATCATAAACAGCCTGGCCTCACGCAGAGGTAGCAGAGGTAGCAGAGGAAAACCGCGCGAGTGCGATGAAGTTCTCTGCTTCCTCTGCCGACTCTGCGGGAGGATTTGCGGTTTTCCCTACTCCGCCCGCCCGCCGGTGACGAGCACGACCGCGGTCTTTCCCTCCAGCGACTCGGCCTCGGCGAGGCGCGCCAGCCCGGCGAGCGCCGCCGCGCTGGTGAACTCCGCCCGCACCCCGGCCTCGGCGCTCAGCAGGGCGGCGGCGCGCTCCGTCTCGGCGTCGGGGACGGCCAGCATCGTCCCTCCGCTCGCCTCCAGCTCGCGCAGCAGGCGGCGCGCGTTGCGCGGGTGCCGCACGGCGATGGACGCCGCGCGGGTGCGGCCCTCCTCGTCCGCGTCCGCCTCGCCGCGGAAGCGGCGGACCAGCGGCTGCACCCCCTCGGCCTGCACCCCCACCAGCCGCGGCAGCGCCTCCGCGCGCCCCACCTCGCGCAGCTCGCGGAAGCCCTTCCCCATGGCCGCCAGGGTGCAGCCGTCGCCCACCGGCGCCACCACCAGGTCCGGCACCCGCCCGCCGAGCTGCTCGGCCACCTCGAGGGCGGCCGTCTTCTTCCCCTCCACCAGGAAGGGGTTGAAGGCGCAGTTGCGGCTGAACCACCCCCGGCGCGCCCCCTCGGCCTCGGACTCGTCGAAGGCGCGGTCGTAGTCGCCCGTGGAGACGTGCACGGCCGCGCCGAAGCGGTGCAGCCACGCCAGCCGCGCGAACGAGACGCGCGCCGGCACCCACACGTGGCAGGCCAGCCGCGCGGCCGCGCAGAAGCCCGCCAGCGAGATCGCCGCGTTGCCCGCCGAGGCGCAGTAGAGGGTGTCCTGCCCCCGCGCCGCAGCGAGAGAAACGGCCACGGCGGTCGCGCGGTCCTTGAGGCACTGCGTGGGGTTCGCCGTCTCGTCCTTCAGGTACAGCGCCTTCAGCCCGAAGTGCTTCGCCAGGCGCGGCGACGACAGGAGCGGCGTCCCCCCCGCCGGCAGCAGCGGCACCCGCGGCGCGGCGACGGGGAGGAAGGCCTGGTAGCGGAAGACCCCGCCGCGCCCCGCCTTCCCGCCCCCCAGGCCGGAGCGGGGGAGCCGCGCGCGCACCTCGTCGTAGTCGTAGCGGACGTCCAGGATGCCGGGATCGCCCTCGCCCGCGCCGCACGAGGGGCAGAGGTACGCGTGCAGGTCGAACGGCTGCACGTCGCCGCAGCGGAAGCAGGCCAGGTCGGCGGTGGCGGGAGGAGGGGCGGCAGGCATGGTCTGTATACTGTATACAATCCGGGTCGGACGCAAGGCGGCCGCAGCAAAGCGCAGCAGCCAGAAAGGTCACCGGTCCGCCTCGCACCCGCTGTCATCCCGAACGCGTTCGGCGGCTGGTCGCCGGTGGGAAAGGCGCTGACGACCAGCCATTCCCCGGCCGCCGCCGCGCTCGGCAACCGCATCTACGCGACAGGCGCATCTATCTCAGGTGGGCGCTGTAGGACGGCCGCGCGCGCCAGGACCGGGCGAGACTTCGCCGCGGTGCGGCGGCGAACCTGCACGGGGCCGAGAGAGCGTCGGCGGCGGGCCGCCGCTCCGCTTCCGCAGACGCGGTAGACCTCGTGCGAGGCGGCGGTGCGTCCGGCGGGCTGCGGGGGCCGAGGCAGCCCTTCGACCGGCGGAAACGTCTCCCCGCGTCGAGTCGAGCCCCTCTCCCGCACGGCGGGGGAGGGGGCTACTCCCGCTCCTCGGCCCGCATCGCCAGGCCGCGGGGGCGGAGCGTGATGGTCGGGTGGGGGAGGACCCGGGCGCCGGGGACGTGGCGCAGCCGCCAGCGCCGGGCGAGGGTGGCCAGCGCCAGCACGCCCTCCAGCCAGGCGAAGCCCTCGCCGATGCACTTGCGCGGGCCCGCGCCGAAGGGGAAGTAGGCCAGGCGCGGCTGCGCGGCCTCCGCCTCCGGCGTCCAGCGGTCGGGGTCGAAGCGCTCGGGGTCGGGCCACCAGCGCGGGTCGCGGTGGACCACCCACGGGCTCATCAGCACCGCCGCGCCGGCCCGCACCCGGAAGCCGCCCGCCTCGAAGTCGGCCAGCGGCTCGCGACCGATCGTCCACGCCGGCGGGTACAGGCGCATCGACTCGGCGAAGACGGCGCGGGTGTAGGGGAGGCTCGGCACGTCGCCGGCGCCCGGGAGGCGGCCGGCGGGGAGAGAATCGACCTCGGCGTGCAGGCGCGCCTCGGCGTCGGGGTGGAGCGCCAGCAGGTGCCAGGTCCAGGCGAGCGCGTTGGCGGTGGTCTCGTGCCCGGCCAGGAAGAGGGTGAGCGCCTCGTCGCGCAGCTGCTCGTCGGTCATCCCGCCGCCGTCGCCCTCCTGGTCGCGCGCGGCCAGGAGCATGGAGAGGAGGTCGCCGCGGTCCTCGCCGCCCGAGCGCCGCCGCTCGATGATGCGGTAGACGGTGGCGTCGAGCGACTCGCGCGCCCGCTTCATCCGGAGCGTCCCCGGCACCGGGAGCCGGTCGAGGACCACGCCGAGCGGGTTGGTGAGGCGCCTGAACATCTCCAGCGCCACGTCGAGCGCCCTCGCCACTTCCGCGGCCTCGCCCTCCACGTCGGCGCCGAAGAGCGTCTTCCCGGCGATCGCCAGCGTCATGCGGTTCATCTCGCGCGCCACGTCCAGCTCCGCCCCGGCCCGCCAGCGCTCTCCCGTGCGCGCGGCGTACTCCGCCATGGTGGCCCCCAGCGCGGCCACGCGCTCGCGGTGGAAGGCGGGCTGGGCCAGGCGGCGCTGGCGCAGGTGGAAGTCGCCCTCGCTGGTGAGCAGGCCGCTGCCCAGCAGCACCCGGGCGCGCTGCAGCGCCAGGCTCTTGATGAAGTTCCGGTGGCGGGTAACCAGGACGCCCTGCACCAGCTCGGGGTGCGAGAGGAGGTACAGGCGCCGCGGCCCGAAGCGGAAGCGGACCACGTCGCCGTGCGCGCGCTGCAGGCCGGTGAGGTACGCGAGGGGGTCGCGGCGGAAGGCGGCCAGCCGCGCGAAGGGGAGCCCGCCGCGCGGGCCGGGCGGGTCGGGGAGTCCGGCCGGGGCCCGCTCCCGGACCGGCGCCGTGGCCGTGCTCACCGCCGCCCGCCGGCTACCGGGCGCAGCAGGCGTGGATCGCCGAGCCGATGCGGCCCCAGCGGGCGGCGCTGACGAAGCGGGGGAAGGGCGCGTCGCGGTTCCTGTCGTACGACCAGTAGATGAAGAGCGGCTTGCCGCGGATCACCTCGCGCGGGATGAAGCCCATGAAGCGCGAGTCCAGCGACGACTCGCGGTTGTCGCCCATCAGGAAGTAGTGGCCCGCCGGCACCACCAGCGGCCCCCAGTTGTCGCGCGTGGGGTGGTAGTCCTCGCGCTTCACCGAGGGCAGCAGCGCCTCCATGTGGTTGTGGTAGCCGTGCCGCTCGGGGTCCACCATGGGGTCGCCCACGCCGCCGGAGAAGGGGATCGGGGAATCGGGGGTGCCCAGGCGGTGCACGTACGGCTCGTCGAGCGCCTTCCCGTTGCGCATCACCACGCCCTGCCGCGACTCCAGCGTGTCGCCGGGCGTGCCGATCACCCGCTTCACCACGTCCTGGATCGGGGTGTTGTAGGTGGGGCGGAAGACGACGATCTCGCCGCGGCGCGGGTCGCGGACGGCGGGGAGCCGCGTGCCCACGAAAGGGAGCCGCGCGCCGAAGACGGCGTTGTTGGCCATCAGGTAGTCGCCCACCAGGAGCGTCTCCTCCATGCTCTCGGAGGGGATCGAGTACGCCTGCACCAGGAAGGTGCGGATGAAGAGGAACAGCACCACCGCGATGGCGATGGACTTGGCCCACTCCAGCGCCTCGTTGCGGGGCGGCTTGCCGGCCTTGCCGTCGGCGCCCTTGTCGTCGGCGCTCTTGCTGTCGGATGCGGGGCGCCTGGCGGGCTTGCCGCCGCGCAGCGCCGCCCGGCTCTCGGGACTGGCCACGTTCTCGGTTGCGTACAGGGAAAGGCCTCGCCGGCGGAGTCGCGAGGGGCCGGCGAGGCCGGTACGAAATATCCGCCGGGCGGGCGGAAAGCACAACCGCCCCGGGCGGGGAGAATACGCCGGGGCGGGGGGAAAGTTTCCTGGGACTGCGAGTGCGAAGTGCTGGGTGCGAAGTGCGAAGTGCGACGACATCCGGGGAATGGGGCATCTGCCTGGCCCGCCACCCACCAGACCCGCCAGGTAGATCCCTCGGGTCGCTACCGCTCCCCTCGGGATGACATCCGTTCAGCTGGATCTTCGGTCTTCAAGCAGCTCCGCTACGACCCGGTGTTCCGCACCTCGCACTTCGCACTATCCCCGCCGCCGCTCCGGGATCGTCGCGCTCAGGATCAGCGACACGGGGCGGCCGGTGTCGGGGTCCAGCGGCTCGTAGGTCTCCACCAGGATCAGCCCCGCGCGGCGCAGCTCCAGCACCCAGCGGCTGAAGGTGCGGAAGTAGTAGGGGATCGGCTCGGGGAAGCCCAGGCCGGGGAACGCCTCCTCGCGCCACCCGTCCCGGTACGGCTCGCCCTCGCCGCACGCGCCCGGGTGCAGCGTCTGGATCAGCACGCGGCCGTAGGGGAAGAGGGTGGCGCCCACGGCGTAGAGGATCCCCGTGACCTTGTCGTCCAGCAGCGAGAAGTTGAACACCACCGTGCCGAACGGCCCGCGCAGGAGCCGCGGGTTCTCGGCCGCGTCGGAGTACGAGAGCACCCGGAAGTCGCCCCCGCCCAGCTCCCTGGCCCGCTCGACGAGCCGCGCGCTCCCGTCGATCCCCGCCACCTTGTGCCCGAACTCCGCCAGCCGCCTGGCCAGCCACCCCTCGCCGCACCCGGCGTCCAGGATCGGCCCGGTGGGCACCTGGCGGATCACCTCCACGATCGCCTCGTCGGTGATGCGGCGCGTGGGGAGGGCGCCCTCGCGCACGGCGCCCGTCCAAGCGTCGGCGTCGGCGTCCCAGGTGGCGAGCATGCGGCGCTCGGCCGGGAAGGGATGGACCTTCTGCGTGGTGTTCATCGTCCGAAGTAGTCCGGCGCGGCGCCCGGCCTCCACTTGATGCTGCACCCCAGGCTGGGCTTCTGGTCGGCGGAGACGGGGCGGCCCTCCAGCACGGCGTCGAGCGCCGCGCGCAGGTCGCGCCCGGTGACGGGGACGCCGTTCGAGGGCCGGCTGTCGTCGAACTGGCCGCGGTAGACCAGCCGGTGCCCGGCGTCGAAGAGGAAGAAGTCGGGCGTGCACGCGGCGCGGTACGCCTTCGCCACTTCCTGCGTCTCGTCGTACAGGTAGGGGAACGGGTAGCCGGCCTCCTCCTTCTCGCGCCGCATGGCCTCGGGCGAGTCGGCGGGGTAGCGCTCGGCGTCGTTGGAGCTGACGGCCACCACGGCCACGCCGCGCGGCGCGTACTCCTCGGCCAGGCGCGCCAGCGCCGGCCGCAGGTGCTTCACGTACGGGCAGTGGTTGCAGATGAACATCACCAGCAGCGCCGTGGCCCCCTTCGCGTCGTCCAGGGTGACGGTCTTCCCGTCGGTGTCGGGCAGCGCGAACCAGGGCGCCGGCGTCCCCAGCTCCAGCATGGTGGATGGCGTGGCTGCCATGCGTCCGTCGTCCCTCCCGATCCTCGGTTCCGGTGCGTCGGCGGCCCCGGGGCCCTCGCCCGGGCGCCGCTCCCGCATCGCCACCCTCTCCCGGCCGCGGGAGAGGGTGCGGTGCCGTGCTCGGTGCGTGCGTTTTCGCGTGTGTGAGGGGCAATGTACCACGGACGTCCGCAGATGTCCATTCCCGGCTCGCCGTCTTAATCTTTGGTTCTTCGTCGATTGGGTTGCAGGTAAGTAGAAGCAGAGTGGACACCGGCCCGAGACGCTGATCGTCTCGGGCTCCGCGATGGAGCTCGCGGCGAGCGCGCCCTCGTTCGCTGCGGGTGCAGGCTTGTGGGCGGCAGCCCTCGGCCTCATCAGCGCGGCGCGGGAGTTCCCGGTGCTCGTCAGAGCGACGGGCGCCGTTGCGGCCGTGCTGTTCGCGATCACAGCAGCCCGGATGTTCCTCGGGGCGCGCCTGACGGCGCTATCGGCCCCGCTGCCATTCTGCGCCTATCCCTTCCTGGCCATCACCCTGCTCGGCTGGGCCTGGGCGCACCTCGGGACGCGACCGGCGCGGAACGCCGCGCCGTGAGCGTGGGACCCGTCGATCGAATGTTCGCGACTCCGCCCGATAGCCCCGGCCAGTGTGAGCCGGGACTATCGGACGACCGACCGCGAGATCCTCGTCTCTGTTACTGTCCCGAGCTCTCACCCAGGGCGACGAGAAGCTCGTCCAGCTGATCGAACGTCTCGCCCATTGCATCGGCTGCCCCGGTGCCGGCAGCGTCGAGCGCTTCCTTCGAAGGATAGCTCTCGTGCAGGACCACCAGCGTCTTGCCGCCCTTTTCCTCGAAGGTCACCGTGGTGACAGGCCCGCCCTCGCCGCCTTCTTCATTGGTCCACGCGAGGCGCGAGTACGGCTTCACTTCGACATACGTGCCGAAAAACGCGGCAGGCTCGGGGCCACCGTGGTCGAATACCAATCGGTACTTGCCTCCGACACGAGCATCCACTTCGCAGGACAGCAGGGTCATTCCCATCGACTTGGGCACCCACCAACGCTTGAGCAGCTCGGCCTTGGTAAATGCCTCGAACACGATGCGCGCCGGGCCGTTGATGGTCCGCGTGACAACCACCTCGCGGTCCGACTTCCGTTCCACCGTGGTGCGGTTCTTCACGGGGCCGGGCCTACTTTCGATTCTTGCGTTCATCGCTCTTCTCCTTTCGTGTCAGTTCCCCGACAACCTTGTCCAACTCGTCGAAGCGTTCGTCCCAGCGCTGGCGGTACCTCTCGAGCCACGCCGTCTCTTCCTCCAATCGGCGCGGGCCCAGCTGGCACGTCCGCACGCGCCCGATCTTCTTCGTGGTGACGAGCCCCGCCCGCTCCAGAACGCCGACGTGCTTCTTCATGCCCGTGAGCGTCATGTGGAACTTCTCGGCAAGCTCCGTGATCGAAGCGTCGGCTCGTCCGAGCTGCTCCAGAACGCCACGCCGCGTGGCATCCGAGAGCGCGGCGAACGAAGTATCGAGTCGGGTCGTCATATACTGAACCACATGGTTCAGTATTTAACGCAAGCGTTCGCGGCATGCAAGGGGTGGCCGTCGTCGCAGTAGAGGCAGCGATGGTGGTCTGATACCACCTTGCAGAGCATCGTTCAGGTACAGCTTCTGAAAAGCCTCTCACGGAGGACACAGAGGACACAGAGAACTTCAATCGCGCGTCTTGGCTCCCTCTGTGTTCTCTGTGTCCTCTGTGTGATTCCAATCTGTTTGGAACCAGAACTATGCTCGGCAACCTGGTATGACCGCGAAGAACGATGCGTCCTACGATCTCAGCAGAGCGTGCGCATCCGTGACCGTCATGACGACTACTTCATCCTCAAGATCAAGGGTGCCTTCCCAGGCGAACTGCAACTAAATCCGCGATGAACCTTGATCTTTCCCCGCCAGCAGCGCGCACGCGGCGGCGAGGTCCACGTTGCCGCCGCTCAGGACGATGCCGACGCGCTTCCCGCGGAACGCCCCCGGGTCCGCCAGGAGCGCGGCGAGCGGCACGGCGCCGGAGGGCTCCACCACCAGCTTCATCCGCGTCCACAGGAAGCGCATCGCCTCCACGATCCCGGCCTCGGAGACGGTGCGCATCTCGTCCACGTGCGCGCGCACCAGCGGGAAGGTGTAGCGGCCGAGCGAGGGAGTCCGCAGCCCGTCGGCGATGGTGGGCGGGTTGTGCGTGGCGTGCAGCTCGCCGGTGCGGAAGGAGCGCGTGGCGTCGTCGGCCAGCTCGGGCTCCACGCCCACCACCCTGCACCCGGGAGAAGCGTCCTTCGCCGCCAGGGCGGAGCCGGAGAGGAGGCCGCCGCCCCCGCACGGGGTCATCACCACGTCCAGCGGCCCCGCCTCCTCCAGCAGCTCCCGCGCGGCCGTCCCCTGCCCGGCGATCACGTCGGGGTGGTCGTACGGGGGGACGAGCGTCATCCCCCGCTCCCGCTGCAGCTCCGCGGCGATCTCCTCGCGCAAGCGGCCCGCGCGGTCGTAGAGGACGACCTCGGCGCCGTAGCCGCGCGTGGCCTCGATCTTGGGCCCCGGCGCGTCCCGTGGCATCACGATCACGGTCTTCACCCCCAGCAGCCGGCCGACAAGGGCGACGGCCCCCGCGTGGTTGCCGGACGAGTAGGTGAGGACGCCGCGCGCCCGCTCCTCGGCGGAGAGCCTGGAGACGGCGTTGTAGGCGCCGCGGAACTTGAACGCCCCGCCGCGCTGGAAGCTCTCGCACTTGAGGAACGCGCGCGCCCCCGTCCGCTCGTCGAGCGTGCGCGAGGTCACGACCGGCGTGCGGTGGGCGACGCCGCGCAGGCGCTCGGCGGCCGCGCGCACGTCCGCGGCGGTGGGGAGGACGGGCGGGGCCTCGGTCTCAGTCTTCGACATGCAGCCAGTCCAGCTCGGTTCCGGGGGCGAAGCGCTCCATCAGCTCGCGCACCCGTTCGGGTGAGGAAAGGAGGCGGGCGATCTCCGCCAGGTACTTCAGGTGCTCCTCGGCGCGCTCGGCGGGGCTCACCAGGAGGAAGACCAGGTGCGCCGGCTCGCGCGCCCGGGGGAACTCGACGCCCTCGCGGCTCACGCCGAGGACCAGGACGGGGCGCGGCAGCCCGTTGAGCCGCACGTGGGGGAGGACGACGCCGGGGACGACCTCGGAGGAGAACTGCTGCTCGTTGCGCACGATCGCGTTCGCCAGCTCGCGCGCCGTCTCCTCGTCGAAGAGCCCCTCCAGCAGCTTCCCGGCGGCGGCCACGAACGACACGCCGCCCAGTCGCACCACCCGCTCGGGCGCCAGCGTGGCGGAAAGGCGCGTCCCCTCGCCCTCGCCCGCGGCCTCCACCTCGGGCGGGAAGACCACCAGGAAGCTCTCCGGCGCCAGCGCGCCCAGCCGCTCGGGGAGGCGCTCCAGCCGCGGGTGCCAGGCCAGCGTCCCCCGGCGCGCGCTCACCAGCGCCACCAGGTCGCCCGGGCGCAGGAGCGCCTTCAGCCGCTCCAGCAGCTCGCCCCAGCCGTCCACCCGCTCCCACGCCACCGGCACCTGCGGCCGCGCCCCGGCGAAGGTGGCCGCCAGCCGCTCCGGGTCCCCCCCGACGGTGACGCCCGCGAGCGACGTCCCCGCCCCGGCCGCCAGCTGGGCCGCCGCGCGCGCCGCCTCCAGGAAGCCGGGGTGGCGCTCCACGGCGGGGGGGAGGAGGAGGACGATGCGCCGCGTGGTGCTCACCGGGTGCGCCAGCCGGGCGACCACCACCGTCTGCCGGGTGCGCGCCAGGAGCTGGTCCAGCACGGTGCCGAAGATCGCCTTCGCCCCAGAGCGGCGCCCGTCCCACCCCAGGACCAGGGTGGTGCTGCGCGTCTCCGCCACCCCGCGCGCGATCCCGGCGGCGACGTTCGGGTCCACCCGGGTCAGCGGGACCACGGGCACCTCGGCCGCCGCGGCGCGCGCCACGGCGTGGGCCAGCACCTTCTCGGCTTCCGCCACCTCGGCCTCCGACGACTCGCCCTCGCCGCGCACCACCATCAGCGGGTGCACCGGCTCCTCGGTCGCGCCGCCGCGGAGGATGAAGGCCAGGTCCATCAGCGTGTCGGCCGTCGCCGGCTTCGCCAGGGCCACCAGGACGCGGCGCGGGGCCGAGCCGGGGTCGTACGGCCGCTGCTCCTCGCGCAGCGCCACCCGGCGCCCGAAGCGCTCCACCGCCCAGGGGCCGGCCAGGCAGGTGGCCAGGATCATCAGCACCACGCCGTTGACCTCGGCGGTGTCCAGCAGCCCCACGTCGAAGCCCACCAGCACGATGGCCAGCGTCCCCGCCGCGTGCGGCACCGAAAGGCCGAACACCACCCACCCCTCGTCGCGCTCCCAGCCGAACGCCTTCTCGGAAGCCTTCGCGGCCACCCACTTGGCGAGGAGGACGCCGAGGGTGAGCGCCACCGACACGGTCCACACCCGCGCGCCCGAGAGGGCCCGCACGTTCACCAGCATCCCCACCGAGAGGAGGAAGAAGGGGATGAAGAGGGCGTTGCCCGCGAAGACGATGCGGCTCATCAGCGCGCCCTGGTGGGGGATCAGCCGGTTGAGCGCGAGCCCCGCCAGGAGCGCGCCCACGATCGGCTCCACCCCGCCGAAGTGCGCCAGGTACGACGTGGCGAAGAGCGCCGCCATCACGAAGACGAACTCGGTGCTCCCGTCGCCGCTCACGTTGCGGAAGAACCAGCGCCCGAGCCGCGGCAGCCCCCACATCACCGCGGCCACGTAGACGGCGAACGGCACCGCCAGCGCCGCCCAGAACCCGGCGTCCATCGCCCCGCCGCGGGAGCGCACCACCACGGCCAGGAGGAGCAGCGCCAGGATCTCGGTGAGGATCGTCCCCCCCAGCGCCGCGGTGACCGCCGGGTTCCTCACGATCCCCAGGCGGCTGGCGATCGGGTACGCCAGCAGCGTGTGCGAGGCGAAGACGGCCCCGATCAGCAGCGACGAGGGGAGGCGGTAGCCCAGCGCCAGGCCGAGCGCCGTCCCCAGCGCGCCGGGGACCAGGAACGAGAGGGTGCCGAAGACCAGGCTGCGGTTGCGGTGGCGGTCGAACTGGTGCAGGTCCAGCTCCAGCCCCACCATCAGCATCAGGTACAGGAGCCCCACCGTGCCCAGCAGGACGATGGTGTTGCTGCGGGCCAGGAGGTTGAAGCCGTGCGGCCCCACCGCGGCGCCCACCACGATGAGCCCGATGATGCCGGGGACGCGCAGCCGCTCGGCCAGGAGCGGCACCACCAGGAAGACGAGCGTCGCCGTGGCGACGATCAGCACCGGGTCGGTGAACGGGGTGGAGGGGAGGGAGACGGCGAGCAGGGACATCGGCTTACGTTCCTTGGCCAGGGGCGAAAACACCCATCCCGGGTCAGGGAGCAGGGCCGCCGCCCTCCTCCGGCTACCGACCGGTCGACCTACCTTCCCGCGCGCGGCGAGCGGGGCGCGCGGAGCAGCACGTACAGCAGCACGCCCGCCGGGACGACGCCGCCCACCGTGATCTCGAGCCAGAGCCCCGGATCGGCGTCGAGCGCGTTCGTGTCGCCGAAGACCACGATCGCCTGGCGCACGGCGAGGGCCCCGGCCCAGCCCAGCGCGGCCGCCGTCACCCAGCGCTCGCAGCGCCACAGCCCGACTACCAGCGCCACGCCGAGGACGAGCGAGGCGAACTCCACCGCGCGCAGCAGGGGCCCGTGCGCCCCGGTGAGCGCGGGACTCCCCACCAGGGCGAGCGCGCGGTGCACGCAGAGCAGGGCCATCAAGACCGCCAGCACCAGGAATCCGGCCGGCCGCCTGCCGGGAAGCGCCCGCGACGCCGCCGCGCTCCCGGCCGGAGACTCCGCCCTGGCGGGAGGCGCGGCGTCGCGGAGGCCGAAGTCGGAGCGGGGCCTCTCCCGCACCGGCGGGGGATCGTGGGAGTGCGGCATACCTCCAGTGCCCATGGCAGGTCATACCGGATTCCAGGACCAGAGTGCGATCCGGTCCTCTCGCGAACCGATGTCATCCCGAGCGGCGCCGCGGCACCGATCCGGCTTTCACACCCGATTCGGTGGCGAACGCGACCTCCGCGCATCGGGCTCCGCCCGGAATGACGGCTTCCCGATGCACGGCGAATCCCAGGAGACGGGTCAGTACTTCTGCAGCGAGGGGTCGACCTCGTCCGCCCAGGCCAGGATCCCGCCCTGGAGGTTCCACACGCGCGGGTACCCCTGCCGCCGCAGGAAGGCGGTGGTCTGCGCGCTGCGGGTGCCCGAGCGGCACTGCATCACCACCGTCTCGCCCGGGTCGATCTCGCCCAGGCGCCGCGGGAGCTCGCGCATGGGGATCAGCCGCGCGCCGTACCCGCCCAGGTTGGCGATGTCCCACTCGAACGGCTCGCGCACGTCGATGATGGCGATGGACTCGCCGCGGTCCAGCCGCTCCTTCAGCTCGGCCGCGGTCATCTCCGGCACCTCGTCACCCTCCACCGTCTTCCTCTCTCCCTGGTCTTCCGCCGGGGCCACCCCGCAGAAGCGCTCGTAGTCGATCAGCTCGCGGATCGTGGGGCTCTCGCCGCAGGCGGGGCACGCCGGGTCGCGCCGGAGCCGCATCTCGCGGAAGCGCATCCGCAGGGCGTCGAAGAGCAGGAGGCGGCCCACCAGCGGCTCGCCCGCGCCCAGGACCAGCTTGACGGCCTCGGCGGCCTGGATGCAGCCGACGATCCCGGGAAGCACCCCCAGCACCCCGCCCTCGGCGCAGTTGGGCACCAGGTGCGGCGGCGGCGGCTCGGCGAAGAGGCAGCGGTAGCACGGCCCCCGGGGCGGCCAGAACACCGACGCCTGCCCCTCCCAGCGCAGGATCGAGCCGTAGACGTTCGGCTTCCCCGCCAGCACGCAGGCGTCGCTCAGCAGGTAGCGGGTGGGGAAGTTGTCCGTCCCGTCGATCACCACGTCGTAGGCGCCCACGATCTCCAGCGCGTTCTCCGACGTGAGCCTGAGCGCGTGGGACTCGACGGTGACGTGGGGGTTGATCTCCGCCACCCGGTCGCGCGCGGAGTCCAGCTTGGGGCGGCCCACGTCGGAGGTGCCGTGGATCACCTGGCGCTGCAGGTTGGTGGCGTCCACCCGGTCGAAGTCCGCGATCCCCAGCGTCCCCACCCCGGCCGCCGCCAGGTACATGGCCACGGGCGAGCCCAGCCCGCCGGCGCCCACCACCAGCACGCGCGCGCCCTTGAGCCGCCGCTGCCCCTCGGGGCCCACCTCGGGGAGGATCAGGTGCCGCGCGTAGCGCAGGGCCTCCTCCGGCGAGAGGCCCGGCGCCCGCGTCTCCAGCGTCTCCACTGCCATCGGTCCTCGGCTTCCGCGGTTTCCCCCTAGCTTAACCCCATACGCCGGACGACGAAAGCCGGTCCCCGGAGATCCTCGCTCCGGGCCCCTCTTCCCGGGTGCTTTCCCCCGGGCCGCGTGCGGCGCGGAGGGTTGCGGACGAAGGCGCGGCCGGCGATTAGTATGGTGCGCCGGACGGCGCCGCGAGGATCACGGCCCCCTCCCTTTCCCTGCCGCGCGTGCTGACCATCCGGGACGAGCAGCTCTCCGCCTTCGCCGCCGACGCCGCGGAAGCCTTCGTGCGCAGGGCGGCGGACGAGGTGGCGCGCCACTGGCCGCGCCTGGCCCGCGAGCGGGGGAGCGACGGGCTGCGCGCCCTGGTCCGCCGCGCCGCCGCCGAGGCGGAGCGCTTCGGGCTCACCTTCGAGGTGCACGTCCTGCGCTTCGTGAACCTGGTGGCCGCGTTCGGCGAGGAGTTCTACCGGCGCCCCGCCGGGTGGTGGGCGGCCCGCATCCTGTCCGACACGCGGCTGGACCCCGACACCCGGCTCGACCTGCTGGTGGAGCGCGGCTGCGAGGAGCTGCGCCGTCTGGGGGCGCCGTGAGCGAGGCCGGCTCGCGGGCCGCCGCCCCGGACGCGGCGTGGCGGGCGACCGGGACGGCGTCTCCCCTGCCGCCGCCCGAGCCCACCACGGAAGAGAGCCTGCGCGCGATGGACCGGGCGGCGCAGGCCACGGCCCCGCGGCGCGAGGTGGCCAGCGAGAGCGTGTCGTGCCCGCGCAAGTGGGTGGAGGTGACGCTGCTGGGGGAAGACGGCGAGCCGATCGCCGACGCGGAGTGCCGCCTCTCGGTCCCCGGCGGCGAGGAGCGCCAGGGCCGCACCGGCGCGGGCGGGGTGGCGGTGTTCGAGGGAATCGCGATCGACCCGACGACCTCCACGCTGCGCATCACCGCCGAAGCGGCGGACGACGAGACGCGCTACTCGATCGAGGTGGTGCCGCTGGAGGAGCCCCCGCCGGGCGAGGAGGACCCCGGGGAGGAGCCGGACGAGGGGGACGGCCGCTACTTCCGCGTCCCCTGGGAGGCCGAGTAGCGCGGCGGCGATGCCGCGGTGCGGCGGCCCGGGACGGGCGGGTCCCGGCCCCGGTCCTGGAACCACCTTCCCGGTCTAGATGACGACCGTGAAGGCCACCGGGAGGTGGTCGCTGACTCCCTTCTTCCATGCCACCGCGTTCCAGATCGCGTTGAAGGACTTGACGGTCCCGTTGGTGTTCCAGTCGTTCCACTTCGCGTGCATCGTCACCAGGTTCAGCACCTTCACGTCCTTGACCTGGGCGAACCCGGCGCAGTAGACGTGGTCGAAGTAGTGGCTGCGGTAGTCGGCGGTGAGCGCGTTGTCCTGCCCCGCGTTCTTCTTCCAGTTCTTCAGGCTCGTCTTCTCGTTGAAGTTCTGGTGGGTGAAGCGCGTGTTCATGGTGGTGAACGCGGGCGCGTTCGTCGCGGAGCAGCAGGCGAGGGGGCAGACGTTGTAGTCGCCGCAGATCGCGGCGGGCGTGGCCCCGCGCTCGGTGGTCAGCTCGCGGATGTCGGCGATCGCCTGGATGGCGGTGACGTTCGCGTTGGCGGGGTAGCCCTTGCCCCCCTGCGGCGGCGCGTGCAGCCCCACCAGGTAGAAGCCCGGCCCCGAGTCTTTCACCTCCAGGTCGAAGGTGGGGCTCCCCGCGGCCGTGGGGGTGCCGTGCAGGAGGCCGTCCTCGTCCAGCTCCAGGCCGTCCGGCAGCGTGCTCCCCGTGGCAACGCTCCAGTAGCGCGGCGGATGCCCCCCGCACGCCCCGAGCCGCACCTCGTACTCCTCGTCCTCCACCGCGTCCGGGAGCGTGGCGGCGGTCGCGATGGCCAGGGCGGCGTCGACGTCGAGGTCCAGGGCCTTCGTCTGCGTGCCCGTGGAGTCGGCCACCTGCACGGTGAAGCTCGTGGTCCCCACGGCGGTCTGGTCCGGGACGCCCCACAGCTCGCCGGCCGCGCTGAGCGCGAGCCCCGTGGGAAGGAGGGTGCCCCCGGAGAGCGACCAGGTGGCGGCCCCGGTGACGTTCGCCGCCTGGAGCTGCACCTCGTAGTACTCGCCGGGCGCGCCGGGAGGGAGCGCCTGCGGGGTGGTGATGGACAGCGCGCCGGGCGCCGCCACCGGCGCCGCCGCGTGCACGGTGAGGGTGAAGGTGCGCCGCGCGGTCGCGGCCGTCTGCGCGGCGTCCCGGAAGCGGACCAGGTACGGGCGGCGGCCGTGGAAGCCCACCTCGTTCCCGTTCCGGTGGTAGAAGCGGATCTGCCCCGCGGTCGTGCCGGGGGGGCCCCACGGGTCGGGCACCCCCCCGCCCTTGACCCCGGTGGGCTGCGGGATGGCGTGGTCGTGCTCGGGGCCCTCCAGCGCCAGCAGGCCGGAGTGGTAGAGCACCGCCACGAAGTCGGCCTTGGTCCCCGCGCACGAGGCCCGCGGCGGGACCACGCGCCAGGCCGCGTCCTTGGCGTACAGGGCGTAGTACAGCTCCATCACGCCCTTCGCCCCCGCGCCCCTGTCGATGAACTCGCCGACGCGCTGCGGCTTCGTCCCCACCTTGGGCTCCACGATCACGAACACGTCGCACAGGCGCGCGTTGGCGGAGTCGTACAGCTGCTCCAGGATGATGTTGCGGTGCGTGGTGTAGACGCTGCCCGTGAAGAACTTGATGTTCCACGCCACCACCCGGATGTCCGGCATCTCGCCTCCCTTCCGTTTACCAGGAACTTCCGTACGTCATCGCGCGGCCCTCGGCGTCCACCAGCGTCAGGCCCAGGGAGCCGTGGTCCAGGTGGAGGATGCACTCCGCGTACGATTCGATCGTCTCCCGGCCGCGGGGGTCGAGCGCCAGCCCCAGCCCCTCGACCAGTCCGCGGACCGTTTCGGACGGGGCGTCGCGGGTGCTCCCCGTCAGCGCGAACGCGGGGTGGAACGCGAGCTCCGCGTCCATCTCCAGGCCGAACCCGCTCAGCTTCCCCTCGCCCTCCAGCGACACGGCGCGCCCCTGGCCGTGGGCGGGAAACCCGATCAGCCAGCGCAGCACCAGGCCGGTCAGCTCCAGCCGCTCCGGCACCGGCTGGTAGTCGAGGGCGACGGGGTGCGGCACCGCCACGTCCAGCGCGGCGCTCGTCAGCACCTGCTGCGACAGGTCGTACATGAGCCGGAGCCCGTCCACCCGGTACTGCTTCACCTCCCCGGCCAGCCACTCCGGCACCAGGCCCAGGAAGTCGTCCCCCCCGGCCAGGGCGGCGAGCGGCGCCAGCGGCCCCTCGAACACGGGGTTCTGCGAAGGGACGGCCAGCCGGAAGGCCAGGACGCCGTGGTCCTCGGGGAGGTCGCTCCAGAGGTTCCAGTCGCGTCCCAGCGCCGGGAAGGCGGCGCCGACCGCCACGCGCAGCACCTGCTCCTGGTCGCCGGACTCCTCCGGCTCCTCGTCGCGCTCGTCGGGGTCCGGGTCTTCCTCCTCCGCGCCGCCGGAGGCGCCGGCGTCTTCCTCGGAGATCCTGACGAACGCCCGCTCCAGCGTGAAGGGGCCGCCCAGCGCCAGGCTGGGCTGGGGATAGGTGAGCAGCAGCAGCGGCGGCCGCGGCCCGTCGTCCAGGACGTCGACCAGCCCGTACAGGTCCAGCTCCGCCGGGCCGTCCCGCACGATGCGGGTGAAGTTCGGGCCCAGCGCCGCCCTGGCCACCAGGCTGATCCCGCGCTGCACCGGGATGGTGCTGACCTCGGTGCTGAGCTCGCACGGCACGGTCGCCATCACCAGGCGCAGCGCCTGCAGCTGGAGCCGCTCCAGCTCCCACCCGCCCGCGTCCGGCGCCAGCTGGCCGATGAAATCGGCGGGCTCTTCGCCGAACCCGCTCACCACCACCCGGGTCTGGATGCCGCCCGCCCGCCAGAGGACGGCGTGCAGGGCCAGCCCGGTCTCCGGATCTTCCGCCCCCACTTCCACGGCCCGGAGGTCGGGGATCCGGTACCGCTCCACGACCCTCTTCACCGTGCGCCCGTCGGAGCTGCTCAGCGCCCCGATGAGCCCCGAGTTCTCCACGCCCCGCGGCGGCTGCACCTCGTCCCGGAGGCGCGGGGTCGTCAGCTTGCGCCGCTTGCGGCCTCCCTCGGTCTGCTCCTCGGAGAGGCCCCGCTTGACCTGGTGCGTCGGCTCGGGAGGCTGCGTCGGCTCGAGCTTGCGCAGCAGCGTCACCCGCGCCGACTCGAGCGGGAGCTTGTGGCCGACCCCCTCCAGGTGGCCGCGCTGCAGGAGACGATGCGTGTCCAGGTCCTCGTACAGCTGGCGCAGCGATGCCATGTCGGCTCCCGGCGATCGGTCCCGGCCCGCGGCGAGGACGCCCCGGCCTCCCCCGCTTCCCCGCTTATGATTACGGCCGGGTGCGGCGGCTGAACAGGGTCGGCTCCGTCCCCGGGCCGGGGCCGGAGCCGCGGGCCGGACGGCCGCACTTGCGAAGACCCGGCCCCCGGGTCATTCTCCCGGCGGCCGATCCTCCGCGTCCAGACCTTTCGGAAGAGCGTGGCGAACGACGCCGACTTCAAGGAAGCCCGGAGCTTCATCTCCGAACACATCGACTCGGCCGAGCTGCTCGAAGTGCTGCTCCTCCTGCACCGCGAGCCCGGCCGCGACTTCACCGCCGCCGAGGTCAGCCAGCAGGTGTACACCGTCCCGGCCGCCGCCCTCCTCCGGCTCGACGAGCTGAGCTCCGCGGGGCTGGCCGCGAGCGACGGCGCGGCGGACCCGCGCTACCGCTACCGGCCGGGCTCGCCCGAGCTGGCCCGTCGCGTGGACGCCCTGGCGGCGGCGTACCGCGCCGACCGCGTCGGGGTGGTGCGCCTCATCTTCGACAAGCCGAAGGACCCGGTGCGCAGCCTGGCCGACGCGTTCCGGTTCCGGCGCCCGGGAGAGTGAATGGCCACGCTCGTCTACGCGCTCTGCGCGCTCACCAGCCTCCTCTGCTTCGCGCTCCTGGTCCGCGGCTACCTGCGGAGCCGGGCGCGGCTGCTGCTCTGGGCCTCGCTCTGCTTCGCGGGGCTCGCGCTCAACAACGTGCTCCTCTTCGTGGACGTGCGCATGGTGCCCGCGGTCGACCTCTCGGCGTGGCGCGCGCTCCCCGCGCTGGCGGGCGTGCTGCTGCTGGTCTACGGCCTGGTGTGGGACTCGCGATGACGGGCTTCGTGGCCGGCGCACTGGCGATGGGGTACTTCGTCGCCGCGCTCTACTTCCTGAAGTTCTGGCGCGACGTCCGCGACCGGCTCTTCCTGCTCTTCGCCCTGGCGTTCGCGCTGCTGGCGGTGCAGCGCGTGGCGCTCGCCTGGCTGAGCGAGTCGACCGACGCGGTGGCGCTGTACGCGCTGCGCCTGCTCGCCTTCCTGGTGATCGCCGCCGCGATCATCGACAAGAACCGCTCCGGGGGCGGCTGACCGGACAAAGTGCGAAGTGCGAGGTGCGAAGTGCCGGGTCCGACCGGCCGCGGCGCACGACCGGGCATCCACTCTCTTTCGGCCCTCGCGGTGCGGGCCGTCCTGATCCGTCTCCCTCGTGCGTTTCTCCATCAGGTGCAGCGCGAACCGCCGACCCGAGCCGCCGGGTGCGACCCTTGCCTCCATTCGTCTCCCGCCCTACCGTGCACGCCGCCCGGCATCCGGCGCGCTCCGCTCCCGCGGGTGCGCGCCCGGCCGCACGGCAATTGCGCGGAGTGTCACAAGTGCGTGAGACGGCGCGTTCTTCTGCCACTGGAAGGCCGGGGGACGAGGGCCCGCCGCGCACCCGCGGCAGGGCAGGCGTACCCGGCGCAAGCGACCCCGGAGATGGTGGCGCGCCGACCGTGCACTCGACCCAGAGCAGCCTGCCGTGGCCCGCGGCGGCCCCGCGCCAGGAGCGCGGCCCGGCCGTGACTTCCCCGAGCGCCGCCGCGAGCGTGGACTACGACGCCCTCTTCCGCAAGCTGTACCCGTCGCTCTTCCGGTACCTGCACCGGATGACCGGCGACAGCGACGCCGCCGACGACATCGCGCAGGAGTCGTTCGTGCGCCTGCTGGGGCGCAGCATGCCCGAGGACGAGGCCCGGCTCTGGCTCTTCACGGTGGCCACCAACCTGTTCCGCGACAGCGCCCGCACAGCCAAGCGGCGCGAGCGGCTCCTGGCGGTGCGCCCCTGGACCCCCAGCGCGCTCCCCCGCCCCGACGAGACGCTGGAGCGCACCTCCACCATCGCGCGGGTGCGGGAGGCGCTCGGGAAGTTGTCGGAGCGCGACCGGCAGATGCTGCTGATGCGCGAGGAAGGCTTCCGCTACGACGAGATCGCAAAGGTGGCCGCGGTGGCCCCCGGCTCGGTGGGCACGCTCCTCGCCCGCGCCGCCCGCAGGTTCGTGTCCGTGTACGACGCCCAGGAGGGAGAAGGTGAACAAGCACTTGGCTGAAGGTATATTGCAGGCGCTGCTCGACGCCGAGCTGCCGCCGCCCGAGCGGGCGGAGGCCGAGGCGCACCTGGCCGCCTGCCCGGCCTGCGCCGGCGAGCTGCGCGCGCTGCGCGCGGCCGGCGAGCGGACGAGCGCCCTGCTGGCGCAGGCCGACGTGGCGGCCCCCGTGGCCCAGGCCCAGATGTCGTTCCGCCGCCGGCGGATGGCTGCCCGGCAACACCGCTTCGTCGAGGCGCGCCGCGCGCTGCTGCGCGCGGCCGTGCTGGTGCTGGGCCTGGCCGGCGTGGCCGCCGCGGCCGTGCCCGGCTCGCCCGTGCGCGCCTGGATCGAGGACGCGGTCCTCCCCCGCGAGCGCTCCCCCCAGGCCCAGGAGATCCAGCCCGCCCCGGCGCCCGCCGCCGCGCCCGCCCCGGACCTCGGGGCGCCCAGCGGCGTCACCGTCCCGGTGCGGGACGGCCGGGTGCGCGTGGCGCTCACCGGCGCCGCCGACCTCAGGCTGGTGGTGCAGTCCACCCCCGAGCCCGGCGCCCGGGTGCTGTACCGCGGGCCGGAGCACCGGGCACGTTTCCACACCTCCCCGGGTAGAATCGAGCTCGCCGGCGCGCGCGGGGGCGAAGTGACGGTGGAGCTCCCCCAGGCGGCCGAGGCCGCGGCGGTGGAAGTCAACGGCCAGGTGTACGTCGCCAAGGACGGCGACGAGCTCCGGCCGCTGGTCCCCCAGGCGGGCCCCGAATCGACCGACGAGCTGGTGTTCCGCGTCGGGAGCTGACGGCGCGGGCCGCCGCCCCGCAGTCCTCCGCACCCCCGACCGATGCTGACCGCCCTCGCCCTCGCGCTGCTCGCCGCCTCCCCCGCCGACACGGCCTGGGGGAGCATCCGCGGCACCGTGCAGAGCGAGCCCAGCGGCCTCCCCGTGCCCCTGGCCGTGGTGGAGGTGCAGAGCGGCCCCCGCACCTTCTCCGTCACCGCCGACAGCAACGGCGCCTACCTGCTCGCCCACGTCCCCGCCGGGCGGCAGACCTTCCGCGTGCGCCACCTGGAGCACGAGCCGGTCCAGATGGAGGTGCTGGTCCCCGCGCGGGGCGAGATGGTCCTGGTCGTCTCGCTGCGCTACCGCCCCCTCACCGTCGACACCGTGGTCGCCAGCGCCGGGGGCAGGCTGGCCGGCGGCGGCTCCGAGCCCGCCTCGCGCGGCGAGGCCGCCATCACCGACTTCCCGGCCATGGAGGGGAGCGGCGTGGGGGCGGGGCTCCCCGGCGGCGGGGGCGGCGCCCCGCCCGGCGGCGGGGGCGAGCCGGGCGACGTGCTCTTCGTGCGCGGCGCCGCCGCCGACCTCAAGCTGGTGCTGCTGGACGGCGCCCCCGTGTACGCCCCCTTCCACATGGGCGGGCTCATCGAGAGCTTCGACCCCGGCCTCCTCTCCGGCGCGCGGCTCTACCTGGGCGGCGCGCCCGCCCGCTACGACGGCGGGATCAGCTACGTGCTGGACCTCTCCACCAGGAGCGCCGCCCCCGGGCGCCACACCGCCCGCGGCGCCGTGGACATGGTCTCCGCCCGCGGCTCGCTGGAGGGGCCGGTGTGGAAGGGCGCCAGCTACCTGGTGGCCGGGCGCACCGTGCACGGCACCAGCCTGGCCACCGTGGGCGACCAGCCCTTCCCCTACGAGTTCGCCGACGCGCTGGCCCGCCTGGACGTGGACCTGGGCGGCGGGGTGAGCGTGGCCGCCACCGGCTTCCACAACGGCGAGGGGGTGCGCCTGGACACCGTCCCCGCGCGGGAGAACTTCGCCCGCTGGAGCACCGGGGCCGGCTCCGTGCGGCTCCGGAGCCCCGTGCTGGGGAAGGACGGCGTGGTGACGCTGGCCGTGGCCGACTTCGACGCCTGGCTCCCCGAGGGCACCGGCGCGAGCGCGCTCCTCCTGGAGGCGCACACCCGGCGCACCCGCATGGCGGTGGACCTCTCCAGCCAGCTGGGCGACCTGCGGCTCGCCTACGGCTACTCGTACGACCGCCAGGAGGTGCGCCACCGCGCCCGCGAGGCCGCGGCCGGCGAGCGGACGCTGCTGGAGACGCGCTCCAGCGGCACCGCGGGCGGGTGGTACGTCGAGGGGCACTGGCAGGCGGCGCGGCGCTGGGTGGTGCGCGGAGGGGTGCGGAGCGACATGTTCTCGGGCGGGCCCTTCCTCACCTTCTCGCCGCGGGCCTCGCTCACCTGGCTGGTGAGCGACCGCGCCGCGCTCACCCTGGCGGGGGGCAGGTACCACCAGTACGTGCGGGTGCGGCACCAGTTCCCCTTCGACATCGGCGTCCCCAGCCTGGCCGACTCCCTGGGGCTGGCCACCGACCTGGCCGTGGCCGGCGCCGACCACCTCTCGCTCGCGCTCGACCAGGAGCTGGCCGAGGGGGTGCGGCTGGGGCTGGAGGGGTACTTCAAGCGCTTCGACAACGTCCCCCACCCCGAGCAGGTGGGCACCTACGCCTCGGGGGTCGACGTGTGGGTGCGGCGCGGCGTCGGCAGCCTGAACGGCTGGCTGGGGTACTCGCTGGCCTGGCACTGGTCCGAGGCGAGCCGCGAGGAGGGCGAGCGCTTCGCGGGGCGGCAGATCCTCTCCGCGGGCCTCGGCGGCGGGCTGGGGCGCGGCGGGCGCTTCCAGCTGCGCCTGGCGTACGGCGCGGGGCTGCCGTACACCTCGGTGGGCGTGGTGCCCGACGCCAACACCCTTCCTACCGCCCCCGGCGGGCTCACCAGCGGCGAGGCCGACACCCCGCCGGTGGACGTCTCCGACGGCGCCCCGCTCTCGGCGCTGGCCCCCGCGCCGTTCCTGCGCATCGACGCCGAGGTGTCGCGCACCTGGACCCCGCGCCTGGCCGCGCGCGAGACGGAGGTGACGCCGTACTTCCGGCTGATGAACGCGCTGGACCGGCGCGACGCGCTCTTCTACCGCTACACCCCCCGCAGCCGCGACGGCGCCCGCCCGATCGCCACGCTGCCGATCGTCCCCGTCGCGGGCGTCTCCTGGAAGTTCTGATCTTCCGTCGATCGCGTTTTCTCGGCAGCAACAGCAACTGCGAACTGCGGATCCGGGCGTGTCCCTCCGCTGCGCTCCGGGCCGGGCTGCGCGCGCGGTAGGGCACGATACGACCGTGCCCAACCGCGCCGGGCCACCGCCGCGACGATACCCCGTGTCGCGGCGGCGTCCCGGCCCTGTCGGGCGCGCATCCCTCACGCAAAATCGACGCGGGCACCGCGCTGGAAGGCGGATGAATCCGCGGCTACAACGACAGAAAGCCTCGCAAACCCCGCGAGGCTTCAACCGCGCACCCCAATTCGCCCTGTCCCTGGTTTCGTCGCGCGAAGCACCGAAGTCCCTCCCCTGAAGTTCGGGGGAGGGACAGGCGCGCCAGGCGCCAGGGCGGGGGCCGCCTGCCGCCGCGCCGAAGCCCGTCGAAGCGCGCGAGCCCCAACGCACTCACGCACTCACGCACTCACGCACTTCCGCACTTCCGCACTTCCGTACTTCCGTACTTCCGTACTTTCGTACCTCGTACTCCGTACTCTCGCCCCTCCCCCGCCGATGAATTACATTGCCCGCCCCTGATTCCAGGCCAGGCAACCCGAGTCCCTGAAGGCTAGATGAGCACCACCGCCCCCCTCCCCCCGGCCGCCGCCCCCGCGCAGGGCGCGGTGACCGTGGACGAGCTCTGCCGGCACCTGGGCGCGCTGGGCCGCGCCGACGGCGCGCTGCTCTGCGACTTCGCCCGCATCTTCTTCGGCAAGGTCCCCCGGCAGCTCCTGGAGGAGCGCTCCGTGGAGGAACTGGGCGCCATGACGCTGGGCGCCTGGGAGTTCCTCCAGCGCGCCCGCCCCGACCGCGTGAACGTCGAGCTCGCCGACCCGCGCGAGGAGGGGTGGCACGCCCCCGTCACCGTGGTCCGCACCGAGGTGGGCGACCGGCCCTTCATCGTCGACACCATCCGCGAGTACCTGAAGGGCGAGGAGATCCCGATCCTCCACTACGTCTACCCCGTGCTGCGGGTGGACCGCGACGCCGAGGGGCGCATCGCCGCCGTGGGCGCGGGCGCGCGCGGCGACCAGCTGGAGGCGCTCAGCCACGCCGAGATCCCCCACATCGCCCGCCCCGAGCGCGCCGAGGAGGTCCGCCGCGAGATCCAGCGCCGCCTCACCGACGTGGTGGAGGCCACCCGCGACTTCCGCGCGATGCTCGACGCGCTCGACCGCGTCTCGGCCCAGGTGGCGGGCTACGTGCGCCGCTTCCCCGAGCACGCCCGCGAGTACGGCGAGTACCTGGAGTTCCTGGGCTGGCTGCGCGACGGCAACTTCGTCTTCCTGGGCTTCCGCTCGTACGACATCTCCGGCGAGGGCGAGGAGGCGGCGGTGGCCGTGGAGCCCGGCTCCGGGCTCGGCATCCTGGCCGAGGAGGAGAAGTCGCAGTTCCACGCGCCCAGGCCTCTCTCCCAGTACCCCGCCGACTTCCGCGAGCGGGTGCTGCACGGGCCGCTGCTCCTGGTCTCCAAGGCCAACCGCGAGTCCACCGTGCACCGGCGCGCCCGCATGGACTACGTGGGGGTCAAGAAGCTCGACGAGTCGGGGCGCGTGGTGGGCGAGTGGCGCTTCCTGGGGCTCTTCACCTCGCAGGCGTACGCGCAGAACCCCGCCGACATCCCCATCCTCCGCCACAAGCTGCGCCGCATCCTGTCCGAGAGCGGCGCCCGTCCCGGCTCGCACGACTGGAAGGAGATCGTCTCCATCCTCCAGCTGATGCCCAAGGACGAGCTCTTCCAGGCCACCACCGAGCAGCTGCAGGTCGAGGTGCAGGCCGCCCTCAACGCCATCTTCGGCGACGACGTGGCGGTGACGCTGCGCCCCGACCCGATCCGCGGCGAGACCGCGGTGATGGTGATCCTGCCGCGCGGCCGCTACAGCGAGGAGGTCCGCCGCCAGGTGGGCGACATGCTCTCGCGCCGCGTGGGCGGCGCGGTGCGCGACTTCTACCTGGCCATGGGCGCCGGCAACCAGGCGCGCGTGCACTTCTACCTGGCCGCGGCCGACGGCGCCGCCGCGGGCGACGAGGTGGCCGGCGCCGAGCGCGACCTGGAGCGCGAGGTGGCGCTCCTCATCCGCTCGTGGGAAGACCGGCTGGAGGAGGCGCTCGCCGGGGCGGTGGACGACGGCGCCGAGGCGCGGCGGCTGGCCCGCCTCTACGGCGGCGCCTTCGGCGAGGACTACCGCGCCGCCAACACCCCCGCGGCCGCGCTGCAGGACGTGCTGCACCTGGAGGCCATGCGCCGCGGCGGCGGGCGCGAGGCGCTGCACTTCCGGGCGCCGCTGGAGGGCGAGCCCGTCCCGGCCGGGGCCACCGTGCTCAAGCTCTTCCTGGAAGGCGAGCGGCTGGTGCTCTCCGACTTCATGCCGCTCCTGGAAGACCACGGGGTGCGGGTGGTGGAGGTCGACACCTTCCTTCTCGCGGCGCGCGAGCTGCCGCCGCTCATGGTCTACTCGTTCTACGTGCAGACCCGCGCCGGCGAGCCGATCCCCCCCGCCCACCACGACGCCCAGGCCGAGAGCCTGCTGGCCTCCCGCGCCGGCCAGGCCCAGCGCGACCCCTACAACGCCCTGGTGCTGGCCGCCGGGATGCGCTGGCGCGAGGTGGACCTGGTGCGCACCTACGCCAACTACGCCTCGCAGATCGGCGCCGTGCCGTCGCGCCTCTCGCCGGTGCGCGCCTTCCTGGCCTACCCCGGGGTGGCCCGGCTGCTGCTGGACCTCTTCCACGCCCGCCTCTCACCCGAGAAGCGGACGCCCAAGGCCGAGCTGGAGGCGCTCCGGCGCGAGCTGCTGAGCCAGCTGGAGCGCGTGGGCTCGCTGGCCGACGACCGGGCGCTCCGGCGGATCGGCAACCTGATCGAGGCCACCGTCCGCACCAATTACTTCCGCCACGGCGGCGCGGACCCCACGGCCACCAGCGGCGGCGTCCCCTACCTCTCCATCAAGGTGCGCAACGCCGACGTCGAGGAGCTCAAGCGCACGCGCCTCCTCTACGAGGTCTACGTGCACTCCGCGCGGATGGAGGGGGTGCACCTGCGCGCCGCCCCCGTCTCCCGCGGCGGGATCCGCTGGTCGGACCGGCACGAGGACTTCCGCACCGAGGTGCTGGGGCTGGTCCTCACGCAGGTGGTCAAGAACGCAACAATAGTCCCCTCGGGCTCCAAGGGCGGCTTCATCACCAAGCGCACCTTCCCCGAGCGCGACGCCCAGATGGAGGAGGCGCGCCAGCAGTACATGACGCTCATGCGCGGGCTGCTGGACGTCACCGACAACCTGGTGGACGGGAAGGTGGTGCCCCCGCCGCGGGTGGTGCGCCACGACGGCGACGACCCGTACCTGGTGGTGGCGGCCGACAAGGGGACGGCGCACCTCTCCGACACCGCCAACGCCGTGGCGGCCGAGTACGGCTTCTGGCTGGGCGACGCCTTCGCCAGCGGCGGCTCGCAGGGCTACGACCACAAGCGCGAGGGGATCACCGCCAAGGGCGGCTGGGAGTGCGTCAGGCGCCACTTCCGCGAGCTGGGGAAGGACATCCAGACCGAGCCCTTCACCGTGGCGGGGATCGGCGACATGAGCGGCGACGTCTTCGGCAACGGGATGCTGCTCTCGGAGCAGATCCGCCTGATCGCCGCCTTCGACCACCGCCACGTGTTCATCGACCCCGACCCCGACCCGGCGCGCTCCTTCGCCGAGCGGAAGCGGATGTTCGGCCTGGCGCGGTCCAGCTGGGACGACTACGACCGCGCGGCGCTCTCGCCGGGCGCCATGATCGTCCCGCGCGCCTCGAAGGAGGTCGAGGTGACGCCCCAGGCCCGCGCGGCGCTGGGGCTCCCCGACGACGTGGAGCGCCTGGACGGCGAGGGGCTGGTGCGCGCGGTGCTGAAGGCGCCGGTGGAGCTGCTCTGGAACGGAGGGATCGGCACCTACGTGAAGGACGCCGAGGAGACGCACGGCGACGTGGGCGACACCTCCAACGACCCCGTGCGCGTGGACGCCCAGGAGCTGCGCTGCCGGGTGGTCGGCGAGGGCGGCAACCTGGGCTTCACCCAGCGGGGCCGCATCTCCTTCGCGCTCGCCGGGGGGAAGATCAACACCGACGCGCTCGACAACTCGGCGGGCGTGGACATGTCGGACCACGAGGTGAACCTCAAGATCCTGCTGGGGAGCGTGGTGCAGTCCGGCGGGATGACGGTCGAGGGGCGCAACGAGCTGCTGGCCTCGATGACCGACGAGGTGTCGCGGCTGGTGCTGAAGAACAACTTCCACCAGTCGCTCGCCGTCTCGCTCGACGAGTATCGCTCGCGCGAGGCGCTGGACGACTTCACCGCGCTCATCCAGGCGCTCTCCCGCGACGGGCGGCTGGACCCCGGGGAGGAGGGGATCCCCGGCGCGGACGAGCTGCGCGTGCGCGCCGCCGAGCGCAGGGGCCTCACCCGGCCGACGCTCTGCGTGCTGCTGGCGCACTCCAAGCTGGTCGCCAAGGCGGCGCTCCTGGCCTCCGACGTCCCCGACGACCCGGCGATGGAGCCGTACCTGGTCGGCTACTTCCCCCCCGACGCCGTGGCGGCGGTGGGCGGGGAGCGGCTGCGCGCGCACCGGCTGCGGCGCGAGATCGTCACCACCGAGCTGGTGAACGACCTGGTGAACCTGATGGGCTCCTCCTTCCTGCACCGCCTGGCGCGCGACACGGGGCGGCCGATCCCCGACGTGGTGCGCGCCTGGCTGGTGGCCGGCCGCGTGGCCGGCGCCGCCGAGCTGCGCGCCGAGCTGGCCGAGGCCGAGGGGACGCGCCCGCAGGAGGTGATCTACCGCTGGCTCGCCGGCCTGGCCCGCGCGCTGGCGGCCACCACGCACTGGCTGCTGGCCAACGCGCCCGCGGGGGCGGAGACGGGGGCGCTGATCGAGGAGGTGCGCGCCGGGCTCGCCACGCTGCGCGGCGGCTTCACCCGGTTCGTGGCCGGCGAGGACCGCACCCTGTTCGAGGAGCGGCTGAAGGAGATCCAGGCGCTGGGGGTGGAGCGCACCATGGGCGAGCGGCTGATCACGCTGCGCTTCCTCCCGCAGCTCCTGGAGATCGTGCACGTGGCCCGCGCGGCCGGCGCCGAGGAGGTGCGCACGGCGAAGGCGTTCTACGCCGTCTCCGACCGCCTGGCCACGGCGCGGCTGCGCGAGGCGCTGCGCGCGGCCGCGGGGGCCGACCCCTGGGGGCGGCGCTACGCCGGGGCGCTGGAAGAGGACGTGACCGCCGCCCAGCGCGCCGTGGTGGCCGCGGTGCTCGGCCAGGGCGAGGAGCCCGGCCGCGCGCTCGGGCACCTGGAGCAGGCGCACGCGGCCGTCTTCCGCGCCTACCGCGACGCCCTGGCCGAGCTGCGCGGCGACCTGCCGCTGGCGGCGTACGCGCTGGGCGTGCGCGCGCTGCAGGAGGTCGCCCGCGCCGTCGCCGCCTGATCCCCGCCCTCGAGCGATCGTTCGAGGGCCGGGTCCGAGGGAGTCTCACACGGAGTCAACGGAGTTAACGGAGGGTTTCCTCTGTTGACTCCGTTTACTCCGTTTCCTCCGTGTGAGGCTATCGGGTTGTTGATCCGGACCGGGATGGAACGATCAAAAGCATTCCCGAACGATCTTCGACGACGTAAGTTGTCTGTTTTTCGTCCCCGGGAGAGCGCCCGGGGCCGACCGCCGGTTCACCCCTCGCCTGCGCCGGGGCGGCCCGTCCGCCGCCTCGCGGCCCACCCGCCGGAGCCGCCGTGTCCGAGCTGAACCGCTTCCTGGTCTCCACCTACCTGGCACAGGCCGCCGGGGCGCTGCTGCTGGCGGCGCTCCTCTACGGCTTTCACCGCTACTACGCGCGGCGCTACCTGCTGCACTGGGCGCTCTCCTGGCTGGGGGTGACGGCGTTCCTGGCCGCCAGCGTCGCCTCGGTGGCGCTGCTGGGCGGCTACCCGGCCGGGCACCCGCTGCGCCTGGCCGTCACCTTCGCCGGGGCGCTGGGCGGCTACCTGCAGATCGTGTGGCTGCTGGCCGGCACCTACGAGGTGGCGCGCCGCACCGTGGTGCGCCGGCGCGTGCTGCTGGCGGCGGCCGCCCTGGCCGCGGCGCTGGCGGCCGTCACCTCCTTCGCCTTCCTGGGCGACGAGCTGGGGCCGCTGCGCCAGTTCACCCGCGTGGGGATCCGCACCCTCCTGGTGGGGCTCGCCTTCCTGGTGGGCGCCGCCGGGGTGTGGCCGCCGCGGTCCGACGAGGCGCGCACCGGGCGCAAGGTGGTGGCGGCCGGCTTCTTCCTCTTCGGGCTGGAGCACCTGCAGTACTTCGCCATCGGGGCCCTGACGCTGGTGGGCGAGCCCACGCCCTGGTACGGGAGCTACCTGGGGCTGGTGGACCTCTTCCTGGGGTGGATCATCGGGCTGGGGATGGTGATGTGCCTGCTGGAGGAGGAGCGCGCGGCGGTGGTGCGCGCCGCCCGCCACGCCGAGCACCAGGCGTACCACGACGCGCTCACGGGGCTCCCCAACCGGCGGCTCCTGGAAGACCGGCTGGCGGTGGCGCTGGCGGCGGCGCGGCGCGAGGGCGAGCGGGTGGGGATCATGTTCCTGGACCTGGACCACTTCAAGGTGGTCAACGACTCGCTGGGCCACCCCACCGGCGACCGGCTGCTCTGCGACGTGGGCGAGCGCATCCGCACGGCGGTGCGCGGGGGCGACACCCTGGCGCGCCTGGGCGGCGACGAGTTCACCCTGCTCCTGCCGCGGCTGCGCCGCCCCGACGACGCCGAGCGGGTGGCGCGCAAGATCGTAGACGCGCTGCGCGGCCCCTACGAGGTGGATGGGCAGGAGGTGTTCGTGACCGCCAGCGTGGGCGTGGCCGTGGCCCCCGACGACGGCGCCGACGCCGAGACGCTGATCCGCCACGCCGACATCGCCATGTACCGCGCGAAGGAGGCCGGGCGCGACGCCATCAAGTTCTTCGCCCCCGAGATGAACGAGCGCCTCCGCGACCGGCTGGAGCTGGAGCGGACGCTGCGGCGGGCGCTGGCGCAGGAGCAGCTCCGGCTGCACTACCAGCCGGTGCTGGAGGTGGCGAGCGGTCGGGTGATCGCGGTGGAGGCGCTGGTGCGCTGGCAGCACCCCGAGCGGGGGCTGCTCCTGCCGGGCGACTTCCTGGAGGTGGCCGAGGCCACGGGGCTGATCGCCGACGTGGGCGCCTGGGTGCTGGCCGAGGCGTGCGCGCAGGCCCGCCGCTGGAGCGCCGAGGGGCACGCCCACCTCTCGGTGCTGGTGAACCTCTCGGCGCGGCAGTTCCTGAAGACCGACATGGTGGAGGAGGTGCGCTCGGTGCTGGCCGAGACGGGGCTGCGCCCGGAGCGGCTGGAGCTGGAGATCACCGAGAGCCTGGCCATGCGCGACGCGGCGGCCACGGCGGCGGCGCTGCGCGAGCTGAAGGCGCTGGGGGTGCGCATCTCCATCGACGACTTCGGCACCGGGTGGAGCTCGCTGGACTACCTGCGCCGCTTCCCGATCGACACGCTCAAGATCGACCGCGCCTTCATCGCCGACGTGGACGCCGACCACGGCGGGGCCACCATCGCCTCGGCGATCATCGCCATGGGGCACCGGCTGGGGATGCGGGTGATCGCCGAGGGGGTGGAGCGCCCCGCGCAGCTCGATTTCCTGCGGGCCCAGCGCTGCGACGCCGCCCAGGGCTTCCTCTTCGCCCGCCCCGCGCCGGCGGAGGAGATCGGCGCGATGCTGCGCAAGGCGGTGCGCGCGCCGCAGCTCGCGGGGTAATGGGCGGAGACGAGGCGTAGGGGCGAGGCCCGCCTCGACTGTGCCGGCGTCCACGCGGAGATTGCTTCGAAGCGCCACGCCTGCGTGCAGTCCGCGCAGGCGGACTTTGTGCTGTTGTAGCCCCCGGTTTCAACCGGGGTGCTGTTTCGACCGGAGATGCGATTTCACGGGTCAGGAGATGCCGATCGCGACCATCAACCCCGCCACCGGGGAGACGCTGGAGACCTTCGAGCCGCTCACCAACGCGCAGGTGGAGGAGAAGCTCGCCCGCGCCGACAAGGCGTTCCGCGCGCACCGCGGGACCTCGTGGGACCAGCGGCGCGAGTGGATGCGCCGCGCCGCCGAGATCCTGGAGGCGGAGAAGCAGGAGCTCGGGCGGCTGATGACGACGGAGATGGGGAAGACGCTCAAATCGGCCGTGGCCGAGGCGGAGAAGTGCGCCTGGGCGTGCCGCTACTACGTGGACCACGCCGAGCGCTTCCTGGCCGACGAGACGGTGGAGACCGGCGCGGCGCGGAGCCTGGTCCGCTACCAGCCGATCGGGCCGGTGCTGGCGGTGATGCCGTGGAACTTCCCGTTCTGGCAGGTCTTCCGCTTCGCCGCGCCCGCGCTGATGGCGGGCAACGTGGGGCTCCTCAAGCACGCCTCCAACGTCCCCCGCTGCGCCCTGGCCATCGAGGACGTCTTCCGCCGCGCGGGCTTCCCCGAGGGCGTGTTCCAGACGCTGCTGGTGGGCGTGGACGCCGTCGCGCGCATCCTGGACGACCCCCGGGTGAAGGCGGCCACGCTCACCGGGAGCACGCCGGCCGGGAGCAGCGTGGCCGAGCGCGCGGGGAAGCGGCTCAAGAAGACGGTGCTGGAGCTGGGCGGGAGCGACCCCTTCATCGTGATGCCGAGCGCGGACCTCGCCGCGGCGGCCAAGACGGCGGCGAAGGCGCGCACCATCAACAACGGCCAGAGCTGCATCGCCGCCAAGCGCTTCATCGTGCACGAGGCGGTGGCCGACGAGTTCACCGCCGCCTTCGTCCGCGAGATGGAGGCGCTGAAGGTGGGCGATCCGATGCAGGAGACGACCGACCTGGGGCCGCTGGCGACGGAGTCGATCCGCGGCGAGGTGGACGAGCAGGTGCGGAAGAGCGTCGAGAAGGGCGCCCGCGTGCTGTCGGGAGGGGAGGTGCCGGACGGGCGCGGCTGGTACTACCCGCCGACGATCCTCGCCGACATCCCCGAGGACTCGCCCGCATACACCGAGGAGGTGTTCGGCCCCGTGGCGCTCCTCTTCCGCGTCCCCGACGCCGCCGCGGCGGTGCGCCTGGCAAACGACTCGCAGTTCGGCCTGGGGAGCGCCGTCTGGACGCGCGACCGGGACGAGGCGCGGCGCTTCACCGACGAGATCGAGGCGGGGATGGTGTTCGTGAACGCGATGGTGGCCTCCGACCCGCGGCTCCCCTTCGGCGGCGTGAAGCAGTCCGGCTACGGCCGCGAGCTCGGCGAGTTCGGCATCCGCGAGTTCGTCAACATCAAGACCGTGTGGATCGAGGAGACCGGCCCGGCGGAGCACCCGGCGGCGGAGTAAGCCGAAAGAACTGCTTATCTCACGCAGAGTCAGCGGAGTCAGCAGAGAAAAACACGCTCGGCGACGAGTTCTCTGCTGACTCTGCTGCTCTGCGTGAGTCCAATCTGTTGAATTTCTACGCCGCGTGCTTCACGTCGTGGCGGATGCGCTCGACGAACGCCTCCTCGCTCTCCCCCCGGTCCGGCTCCACCACGCCGTTGCGTCGCAGGACCTCGATGATCTCCGCGTCGCTCATCCCGAACGCCACCTCCAGCGTCCGCAGGCTCACCCCGTCGCGGTACATCGAGCAGATCGACTGCTCGCGCGACTCGCTCGACTCGCTGCTCATCCACGCACCTCCTGCTCCTGGCCGTCGAATCCTTTTTCGGATTCCCCGCTTCAGAATGCGTGCCAATCCATTGATACAAACCGTTGTAAATGCATGGCTTATGTGCAATTTGCCAGAAGTGCCGACCAGGCTGCATTCGCGGCAATCCCTTTGTCAATTTGACCGGCTCCGGACGGCACACCCGTTGCCTTTGCGCGGGACGCCGGCCGCGGGGTGCGGCCGGCCGGGGAAAAACCCGTGGTTGTCTTGCTCACAAAGGAGGGAACCATGGCCATTTCGTTCTACTCGCCCACCACGGACCTCGTCGGCCGGATGTTCGAGGACTTCATGGCGCCGCTGGCGATGAACGGCCGCGCCGGCGCGCTGCTGCGGGCGCCCGACGCCGACGTGATGGAGACCGAGGACGCCATCCGCGTCACGGTGGAGCTCCCGGGGCTGCGCGCCGAAGACCTGGGCGTGGACCTCGAGGGCAACGTGCTGACCATCAGCGGCGAGAAGCGCCAGGAGCGCACCGAGGGCCGCGAGCGCGACACCTGGCACCTGGCCGAGCGCCGCTGGGGCCGCTTCAGCCGCTCGTTCCTGCTCCCGGGCGACATGGAGCACGACCGCATCTCCGCGAGCTTCGAGAACGGCGTGCTGAGCGTGACCATCCCCAAGAGCGAGAAGGCGCGCCGCCGCCGCATCGAGATCGCCGGCGGCGCGGCCGACGCCTCGCGCCAGGTGTCCTCGGGCTCCGGCGAGAACGCCTGATCCAGAACGGCGGGGCCGGGCAGGCAGCCCGGCCCCCTGTTCGTTCTCCTTCCGCGGACCCCACCCGTCTTCCGCGTGCCTCGCGGACGCCGTCCGCCGCGATCCGCCGTCACACCGTTCAGCCGCCGTCCAGCACGAACCTTTTCAACGACGCCCGTTTGCGCTACGTTGCGCCGACACACGCCCTCGGGGACCCCCTGCCGAGTGGACCATGCCCGAACGCCGCCGCCACCCCGCGCCGACGCCGTCCGCTGCTGTCCCGCCCAGCCCCGACGAGCTCTACCGCCTGCTCGTCGAGAACGTCACCGACTACGCCATCCTGATGCTCTCCCCCGAAGGGCGCGTGGTCACCTGGACCGAGGGCGCCGGGCGGATGCTGGGGTGGGACGAGGCCGAGGTGGTTGGCTCCCCGATCTCCGTCTTCTATCCCCCCGAAGACGTGGAGGCCGGCGCCCCCGAGCGCGACCTGCGGATCGCCGCGGCGCAGGGGCGGTGCGAGGCGGTGGCCTGGCGCGTCCGGCGCGACGGCACCCGGCTGTGGGCCAGCGTGGTGCTCAGCGCCGTGGTCGACGACGAGGGGCGGATGGTGGGGTTCGGGCAGATCATGCGCGACCTCACCGAGCGCAAGGAGGCCGCCGAGCGCTACGAGGAGAGCCGCCAGCGCTACCGCTCGCTCTTCGAGCACAACCCCCACGCCGTCTGCTCGTTCGACCTGGACGGGAGCCTCCGCACCGCCAACCCCGCCGCCGAGGCGCTCACCGGCTACGCCGCCGATGACCTGGCCGGCACCCCCTTCTGGACGCTGGTGGCCATCGACGACCGCGCCCGCGCCCAGGTTCTCTTCGCCGCGGCCGCCCGCGGCGAGGCCCAGCTGGCCGAGACGGCCTTGAGCGACAACCTGGGCCGCCGCGTGGAGCTGAGCCTGCGGCTGGTGCCGATCGTGGTGGGCGGCGGCATCCACGGCGTCTACTGCATCGCCGAAGACATCACCGAGCGCAAGCGCGCCGAGGCCGAGCGCGAGACCCTGCTCCTGCGCGAGCGCGTGGCCCGCGCCGAGGCCGAGGCCGCCAACGCCGCCAAGAGCGACTTCCTGGCCGTGGTCACCCACGAACTGAAGACCCCGCTCAACGTGATCACCGGCTTCGCCGACATGCTGCGCGACGGCGACGCCGGCCCCGTCACCGACGAGCAGCGGCACTGCCTGGACCGCGTCCGCGCCGGGGCCCGCCAGCTCCTGGGGATGATCGACGACGTGCTGGCCTACTCCCGCACCGACGTGCACGCCGAGCCCGCGCGGCTGGAGCGCGTGGACCTGCGGGCGCTGCTGGCCGAGGCCGCCGCCCAGGTGGAGCCCGCCGCGCGCGAGAAGGGCGTCTCCCTGGTGGTGGAGCCCGGCGCCCCCTGCCCGGCCGACACCGACCCCCGCCGCCTGCGCGAGGTGCTGGCGCGCCTGCTGGGCAACGCCGTCAAGTTCACCGAGCGCGGCCAGGTGTGCGCCGCCGTCCGCCGCGAGCCGGGCGCCTTCGCCCTCACCGTGGCCGACACCGGCATCGGCATCCTCCCCGAGCACCTGGAGAAGGTGTGGGAGCCGTTCTGGCAGGCCGAGCACCCGCTGGTGCGCCGCGCCGGCGGCACCGGGCTGGGGCTCTCCGTCGCCCGCCGCCTGGCCCAGCTCCTGGGCGGCGACGTCGAGGCCGAGAGCGTCCCGGGGGAGGGGAGCACGTTCACGGTGCGGCTGCCGGCGGTCAGGGATGGATAGTGCGAAGTGCGAAGTGCGAAGTGCGAAGTGCGAAGTGCGAAGTGCGAAGTGCCGGTTCCGCCGCGCGGAAGCTCGCCCTGGCGATGAGTTCTCCCTCTCCCGCGCAGCGGGGGAGGACCGGGGAGGGCCCCCCCGCAGCCGCGCCGATGCCCGTCGAACGCGCCGAGCGGTAGCATGCGACCCATCGGCCGCCGCAGGCCCGATGGGCGCGTTCGGAGCGAAGTTCGTGCGAACGCTTGACATCCGGGGTCTGAGGCGCGAATCTCAATGCCTCGCGTGTTTCCGGCGGGCGGCTGCTCCGCCGGACCGTCCGTCCCCGTTTGCTCCCCCGCCTCGTCTCCCGAGGCTCGTTTCGCACCTCCCCTGCATTCCGAGGTTGCCATGAAGTTCCAGTCCCCGCGACTCCGCCGCTCGCTCGGCGCCGCCGGCGCCACGGCGGGCCTCCTCGTCCTCGCGGCCTGCTTCGGCGGCGGCGACAAGGGCGGCGACGACGTGGCCGCCCGGCCCGAGGACGTCGACCGCGACGCCCCGGCCACCGTCACCGAGCGCGAGCAGAACGCCTTCCGCGCCCCCGCCGACAGCTCGGTCACGCCGCAGCAGGTGGAGGCGTACATCAAGACCAGCCTCACCCAGTTCGACCTCATCCGCAGCGAGGCGCCCAAGATCCACGAGCGCGTCGCCGAGATGGAGAAGCGCGGCAAGGACGGCGGCCTGATCTCCGGGCTGCGCAACGCCGCCGCCGGGGGCCAGCTCATGATGCAGACCGCCGACCTCATCGGCGGCAGCTTCGTGCGCTCCGCCCGCGCGCTGGGCTACAACCCCGCCGAGATGGAGTACGTGCGCGAGCGCATGGGCGAGGTCAGCGGCTTCCTGATCTCCAAGCCGATGCTCGAGCAGCAGGGGAGCATGGCGCAGACCATCCGCCAGCAGGCCGAGGCCATGCGCGGCCAGCCCGGCTTCGACGAGGCGCAGATCCAGCAGATGCTCCAGTCGGCCGACGAGATGGAGAAGAGCGCGAAGGAGAACGGGGGCGTCGCCCGCGCCACCCTGGCCAACTACGAGGTGCTGCGCCGGTTCCGCCCGAACGTCACCGACCAGATGTGGCTGAGCGTCGGCATCTCCGGCGGCGCCGGCGGGCTGCTGGGGCTCAGCGGCCTCGGCGACCCGAACGACGCCGAGGCCCAGAAGAAGCTCGACGAGTTCCGCAACGTCTTCACCGACGCGCTCGCCAACAAGGTCACGCCCGGCATGGAGCCCACTCCCGCTCCCGCCTCCAACTGACCGCCGCCTCGCCCGAGGCGAACGAGAAGCGGCC
>DASVWD010000064.1 GCA_036389795.1 Longimicrobium sp. | reverse complement strand
AACGAAAGAGTTTCTCCGTTTCACGCGAATCCCCCGGAAGCCGACTGCACCGCCGGGGGTGGGGCTCAAAGCTCGTGAATCGCGGGGAGCGCGGTTCGCGGGGGAAGAGCGGATCGGGAAGACGCAAACCAGGGGCCACGGTCTCCCGGATCGTTGTGCGCACCAATCACTTACCGGGAAGGATGGCAGATCGGGGGGCTTCGGACGACACCGCCTCGTAGAGAACGGCCCCACGCCGGGCGGCTGAAGCCGCGGCAACGGCGCAAAGCCCGCCTTCGCGGGCTCCTTCGGCGTGGACGCGGGTTCGGCGCGGGGAAGCTGGCTCGGGGGCGCGAAGCGCGCGGGCGCAGCCCGCAAGTCCGCGAAGGCGGACTTCGTGTAGTTGTTGCCGCGGTTTCCAACCGCCCGGCGACCCCGGCAGTCTCTCACGGCCGCCGCTCGAAGCGCACGCCCAGCACGCGCGGGGTGGCGACGGTGAAGGCGCCGGCGCGGCCGCGGGCGTCGCGGGTGAAGAGGACGAGCGCGTAGCCGTCGGTGAAGGCGTCGGGGCCGGCGGCGCGCAGCCGGGTCGCGTCCCGCCAGGGTGAGAAGATTCTTCGGCCCTGCAAAGATCCGTGCGGATGCCGGTCCGGTGTGGCCGGGCCTCGGAATGACGGCAAGACCGACCGTCCCGGACGCTACCGATCCGCGCCCGGGTCCAGTCCCTGGACGCAGAGCACCGAGCTTTCCGATGCGCGCCTGCGGTTCTCGGCGAGCGACTGGTACTCCGCCGACTCGAAGAGCCGCCGGGCCGAGTCGGGGTCCTCGAAGGCGAGCAGCACGACGCGGTCGGCGTCGCGGGGACCTTCCAGCCACCGGGGCGCGTAGTCGGCCGCGAGCACCCGGCCGCCGTGCCGGAGGATGAGCGGAAGCACGTCCGCGACGTACCGCTCGTACGTCTCGCGGTCGTGCACCCGGAGGAGCGCGATGTAGTAGGCGGTCATGCGGCCGGCGGCGTCTCGGGCGGGAGCAGCGCACGCGCATCGCGCCAGATGCGCGACAGGAGGTCGGCGGCCGGCTCGGGGCGCGCCAGGGCCGCTCCCTGCCCCGCCCACATCTGCATCGCGCCCGGGTCGCCGCGGCGCACCGCGTCGGCGCGCATGGCGGCGGTGAGCCCCCGCTGCACGGGATAGGGCGCCGGCGGCGGGGCGTCGGGCGCCGCGGCGGCGCGCACGTACTCCGTCGCGACCGCGCGGCCCAGCCGGCCCGAGAACGCGCGGGTGAGCATGGTGGCCTCGGGGTCGAGCTCCGCGAGCGCCGCGCCCCACGCGGGGGGCAGGCCCGACTCGGGACAGCGGAGCAGCGCCGTGCCGATGCTGGCCGCGCTCGCGCCGAGCTGGAGGGCGGCGGCGATCGTGCGGCCGTCCCCGATCCCCCCGGCCGCCACGAGCGGCACGTCCACCGAGTCGGCGACGCGGGGGAGGAGCGCGAACAGGCCGACGAGCGCGCGCTCGGCCATTCGCGCGTCGAACGCGCCGCGGTGGCCCCCCGCTTCCATCCCCTGCACCACCAGCGCGTCGGCCCCGGCCGAGGCGGCCTCCCGCGCCTCGGCCACGGTGGTCACGGTGGCGAAGTACGCGATCCCCGCCGCCTTGAGGCGGTCCACGAAAGCGGCCGGGTACAGGCCCATGATCGAGGAGACGGCGGTGGGCCGCGCCGCCAGCAGCGCCTCGCACTGGGCCTCGAAGTCCGGCGGGCGCAGGTCGCCGGCGCCGGGCGGCACGGGCGGGCCCCACCGCTCCAGGAAACGCGCGACGGCCGCTTCCGCCTCCGGGTCGCGCACGGGCGCCGGGTCGGGGATCCAGAGGTTGACCTGGAGCGGGCCGCCGCCGAGGGAGCGGAACGAGTCGACCCACTCGCCGATCTCCTCCGGCGGCATCAGGAGCGCCCCCAGCGCCCCCATTCCGCCCGAGCGGGCGACGGCCGCCGCCCGCCCGGGGGGACAGGCGCCGGCCATGGGCGCCTCCAGGATAGGGATGCGCAGGCCGAAGCGGCGGCGGAACTCGCCCACCCGCCTCCAGACGGGGTGGCTCGGGGCGGCCTCGCGGCCCGGAGACGCCGGATCGAAGCCCGTGCTTTGCGTCCTGTCGGTGGTCCCCGCGTCGTCCTGGTGATCCATCACCGTGGGCCTGGAAGGGTGGGTCCGGGTGCCTGGGGAGCGCTCATCCTAACAGGGAGCCTCCCGAATGCGACACCCGCGCCCGCCTCCCGGCCTCGTCTACCTCGCCCGCCAGCGGAAGGCGTCGAAGCGGGTGGTCCACTCCTGCGACCCGCCGTAGTGCCGCAGGCCGAAGCCGCCGGCCGGCAGCGGCGCGGAGTCGACGACGGAGCCGACGAGCTCGCCGTCGAGGTAGACGTTCAGCAGGCTCCCCTCGGCCTCGAAGCGCACCGTCCGCCGCTCGCCGCGCGGCCACGCGACGTCGGCGGTCCACAGCTCGCGGAAGCGGCCGCCGTCGCGCCGGTAGACCGCGAGGTTCTCGGCGCCGCGCGGCTCGGGGCCGGCGTCGTCGCGGATGGCGAGGAGGTAGTAGTTGGCGTTGTCCTGGAAGCGCAGCACCAGCCCGCCGTCGTCCGCGTGACTGGTGGACGCCTCCACCCACCCGTCGCCCATCGTGGCGCCGCTCCGGACCAGCACGCTCTGGTCGGCGTACCCCTCGCCGCTGATGCCGTCGCCGAGTCGCCAGGCGATGCCGTCGTCCGAATACGCGGTGTAGTCGCCCAGCGCCGTCACGGTGGCCGGGCCGCCCGCCGAGCGCCACCGCCACCCCGGCTCCGGGCCGCCCCGGGGAGCCGCCGCGCACCGGACGACGAGGGTGCGTGGGGAGTAGATCCCCGCGGTGGCGACGGTGACGAGCACGTTGGCCGGCGAGAAGCGGGTCTCGACCGACGCGATCCCCCAGCCGCACCGGGCCCCGACCTCCGCCGCCGAGGGAGCCACGAGCCCGCCCAGGTAGTACGGCGTCGTCTGCCGCACCACCTGGTCCGAAGGCATCGTGCCGGCGGCGACGGCCACGTGGAAGCGGTCCCCGAGCGAGAGGAGCGCCAGCAGGACCCAGAGAACGACGAGCACGCGTCGCATACGCACCTTCGCATCGAACGGGATCGGCAGGACCGGCGGTAACCACGCTTCCCGCGGGGCAGGCGCCGGGCCAGCGCCGATCTGGTTGCCGGAGAAGGAGATGGCGATTTCCCCGGCGCACCCGGCCGGCGGCTGTGAACGTCCACTGAACGCCCGCCGCCGTTCGGTGAACGCCGCGGCCCCCGAGGCGGGAAACGCCCCGGGGGCTGCGTGTCTGACTCCATGACGAAGAGGATCGGCCCGCCGGTAGCCGGGCTCCTCGGCCCGCGACTCGCAAAACCACCCAAGTGTCTGTTTTACATCGACTTACGATCAAACACCTGACGCGCTTCCGGCCCGCCTCTTGCTCTCCCCCGCGCCCCCATTCAACCGAAGGAGGAGCGAAATGCAGAAGCCCATCACCCCCCGCATCCACGGAATGATCGACTACGCCACCGTGCTCGCCACCGCCGCCGCGCCCACGCTGCTGGGCTTCCCGGCGCGGGCCGCCACGCTGGCGTACGGCCTGGCGGGGAGCTACCTGGGGCTCTCGGCGGTCACCGACTACCCGCTCTCCGCCCGGCGGATGGTGCCGTTCCGCACGCACGGCATCGCCGAGGCGGTCTCCGGGATGGCGCTGCCGGCGATGCCGTGGGCGCTGGGGTTCGCGCGGCACCGGGGCGCGCGCAACTTCTTCCTGGGCCTCACCGGGCTCACCTTCGCCGTCGCCGCCCTCACCGACTGGGGGAAGCGGCAGACCCCGCCCGAAGACGCCTGAGGCATCCCCGAAGGCAAGCGGGGGCGTGGATCGTCCACGCCCCCGCCCGCTCGTCTTCGTCTGCGCCGGCGGGCTACCGCTTCGCCGCGGCGAGCTGGTACGCGTCGCGGAGCCACCCGACGAGCTCGGCGTCGACGTCGTCGGGCGTGGCGAGGAGCAGCTCGTTGTGGAAGCGGTTGCGCGAGACCTGCTCCGTCTTGCGGATGCGCGGGCCGTCGATGGCGGCGGCGCTGCGGACGTTCAGCAGCAGCGCGCTCTTCCGCGGGTGCACGCCGGCGAAGGCGGGGCCTTCCGGGCCGGGCGCGAGGTGGATCGAGGTCTTCTTCGCGTCTTCCGCCACCTCGCCGAAGCCGCGGAGCGCGATGAGCAGGCGGCCGTACGTCTGCCGCACCGTCTCGCTCGCGTCGGCGAGCAGGGCGTCGACCGTGTAGCCGGGCGCAGTATCCACGTGTCCTCCGCTGGTTCAGGGCCGCCGGACGGCATGCGTCGATTCCGACCGGGATGGCGCCGCGCACCGGTGCGGACCGCCCGGCCCGGACGAAGCCACGATACTGCTCCTCGTGCCGCGGGTCGAGACTTTCGTCGGCGCGCGAAGCTCGCCAAGCGGTGTCCTGATCGCACGAGAGACACGGAGCACCCTCGGCGTTCCCGGTGCCCCGTGTCTCTGCGTTTCAGCGTGGGCCCTGTTGATTTCCCCCGGATCGGGGCTCATACCACTTTGCAGAGCATCGTTCGGGTACAGCTTTCTGATAAAGCATCCAATCTGTTCGGGACCAGAACAATGCTCGGCAATCTGGCATCACCTCTCCGGGACGGCGGGCGGAGGAGGAAGGGCCGGCTGCGGAAGGGTCGCGGGCGCGCCCCCGGCGCCGCTTCCCCAGGCGAACTCGGCGAAGAGGCCCACCTGCAGCTGGCGCAGGCCGGTGAGCTCGGTGGTGCGGCTGCGGCGCTCGCCGTAGTCGGCGCTCAGGCCGAAGGTGACCCCCGCGGCGCGCGTGTCCGCCTGGAAGCGCGCGCCCCGGTCCAGCGTGCGGCTGAACGCGCTGGCGCCCGTGCACGCCGGCGCCTCGGGGGTGAGGCGGCACTCCCACCGCTCCGAGGAGCGCAGCGCCAGCGACAGGGTGAGCGGCGCGAGCGTGCGCCCCCGCAGGAGCGAGCGGGGGAGCGGGACCGAGCCCCCGAGCGTGAGCGTGTGGTCGGCCCCGCGGCTCTCCATCCGCGCGGCCGGCGCGGCCGCCGTCTGCGCGCTCCACTCCCCCTGGTAGGTGGTGGTGATCCCCCCCGCCCACACCAGCGAGGCCCGCAGCGGCGCCGCCCCGCCGGACGAGCCCTGCGCCACCCCGCCCGCGTCGTCGTCGCGCCGCAGCTCGCGCCGGCGGTACCCGGCCGAGAAGGACGCCGAGCGCAGCACGCCGCCCAGCGCCGCCGGGACGCGCGCCGCGCTCCACTCCAGCGACACGTCGGGCCAGCTCCGCTCCCGCTCCACGCGGCCGCTCCGCGCCCCGAACACCTCGGTGCGCCGCTCGTCGAACGCCACCCCCACCCCCAGCGTCCCGGCGAGGTCCAGCCGCCCCCGCGCGCTCCACGTCCCCGCCGACGACGCCGACGAGGCGGAGTCGGCGCCCGCGCGGAGGAAGCCGCCCGCGCCCCCCCACCCGAGCTGGTACGGGAGCGGCGCGGCCGAGCCCACCCGCTCGAAGCGCGACTGCAGCGTGTTCCCCCACCCCACCTCGAGCGGCCCCAGCGCCCCCAGCAGCCACCCGAGCGCCCCCGCCCCGCCGGCCGAGTCGCCGGCGGGCGCCAGCAGGCGCGCCAGCGCGCCGGGGTCCACGCGCAGGCGCGCCGCCGTCTCGCGCCGCGCGCCGAAGCTACGCAGCCGCTCCGCCGAGTCGGGGGCGGCCCCGGGGAACGCCTCCGGGTCCTCGGCCAGGTCGAAGGCGCCCTTCACCTGCACGTCGCCCGAGAGCCACGCGGCGGGGCGCGGCGTCCAGGCGAGCTGCGTGGCCACCGAGCGCTCCGCCTCGCGCCCCGCGCCCAGCCGCGCCGCCGGGGCTTGCGCGCCGCCCTCGGCCGGGACGGCCGCCGTGTCGCGCCCCGGCGCCAGCAGGTCGCGCGTGGAGCGGAGCGCCACGTCGGCCGAGAGCGCGGGGAACGGCTGGAACCCCACCAGGAGCTGCTGCACCAGCCGGCTGCCGCGGCTGGCCAGCGGCCGGGCGAGCGTGTCGGCCGCGCTCCCCAGCGGGCCGGGGTAGCGGACCTGCTCGTCGCGCGCGTCCAGCAGCTCGTGGGTGAGCGAGACGGTGGCGGGGGTCCAGGTGAGCCGGAGCGGCGCCGCGCCCAGCACCCCGCCGGGGAGGAGCGCCAGCGAGCGCTGCCGGGGGTGCAGCTCGTACCCCAGCCACGCCGCCAGCGCCGAGCGCCGCGACGACTGGTACGCCGTCCCGGTCTCGGCCGAGGAGTACTCCACGCGCAGCGCCAGCGGGTCCAGGAGGGCGCGGGCCAGCCCGGAGCGGCCGGGGAGCTCGCGGCGCACCTCCAGGCGCACGTCGGTGCTCTTCTGCCCGGGCCGGCGCACGCCCTGCAGCCCCGCCGCGGGGAGGTCGGTGCCGTCCAGGAAGACGGGCTCGGAGCCGGCGCCGGAGTGGCGCACGCGCAGCGGGGCCCGGAGCCCCCACCCCCGCGGCGCCAGGGCCCCCAGCTCCAGCGTGGCGTCCAGCGTGAGCGCCGCGTCGCTCCGGTACGAGGGGCCGCCGCCCGGCGCGCGGAAGTAGCCGTCCTGCCGGGTGTACGACACCTCGCCCCGCAGGAGCCCTCCGCCCACCACCGACAGGGTGGCGTGCGCGGCCGCGCCGGCCCGGCGCTCGGCCCCGGCCAGGCGCAGGTCGTCGACCCACACCTCGCCGTCGGCGGGGAGGGCGCCGCCGTTCCACACCGCCAGCGACACCTCGCGCACGGCGGCCAGGTTGGGGGCCCGCCCGCGCTCGGTGAGGACCACGGCGTAGGCGCTGTCGGCGTCCCACACCACCAGCGGCCCCCGCGCGCCGGGTGCGCGCTCCTGCAGGCGGGCCTCGGCCTCGGCGCGCAGCGCCTGCCAGCGCGCCAGCTCCACCACCACCTCGGCCCCCCAGTCGGCCGCGGAGCGGGGCGCGCCCACGGGGGCCAGGGCGACGCGGTACAGGTAGTGGTCGCCGTCGCCGTTGCCCGCGCGCACCACCAGCCGCTCGCCGCCCTCGCCCCAGCGCCCGCGGCGGGCCAGCGCCCAGAAGCGCAGCTCGCGGTACGCCAGGAAGCTGCGCGGCGCCTGCGGGAGGGGGAGGTGCGCCTCGGCCCGGTCGCCCGGGCCCACCCCGGCGTAGCGCAGCCGGAGCGACTTCTCGTTGAACTCGGCCCCGCCGAGCGCGGCGGCGCCGCCCCGCGCGTCCTGCAGCCGGTCGCCGATCCCCGGCGGCGAGACGTAGCCGTCGCCCGCCGCGAGCCGGCTCACGTGGTCGACCTCCAGCCGCCCGGAGGCCGCGGTGTCGGCGCCCGCCAGCCCGCGCGCCACCCCGGCGGCGGAGCGCTTCTGCCACTGCGACCCCGTGAGCCGCGGCCGCGCCAGCGAGAGCCGCGCCGGGCCCTCGCCCGCGAGCGTGAGCCGCAGGTGCGCCACCGCGCGCAGGTCGTCGCCCGCGCCGCCCCGCAGGGGGACGCGGTAGAGGCGGAACGAGGTCCCCGTCTCGGCGGTGTCGCGCACCAGGTACGGCGAGCCCCCGCCCAGCGCCACCACGTAGCGCGCGACCCGCTCGGCGGTGTCGAGCACTCCGTTGCCGTTCAGGTCCTCGGTGTCCTGCGCCCCGTTCCCCCGGGCGCAGTTGGCGAGCGGGTCGCCCAGCGGGTACGACTCGCCGGGGGCGGCGCGGCACTCCTCGCCCCACATCCCCCGCTCGTCGTGGGCGGGGGTCCACGCCTCGGCCGCAGGGTCCCACTCGCGGTCCAGCACCCCGGCGCCCCGCGGGCTCCCGTCTTCACCCAGCGCCAGCGCGTCCTCGCTCACCGTCCCCAGCTCCACCACCAGCGCCTGGCCGGGGGCGCCGCCGCGGGCGTAGAACTCCAGGAAGGCGTGGTCGCGCAGGTCGCGCCCGGTGGGGCTCAGCACGGCGGTGACCGAGCGCCACGCCGGGCCGGGGGCGCGGGGCTCGAGCGAGAGGTGCAGCACCCCGGAGGTGCGCCCCCCCTGCGTCACCCGGAGCAGGGTGTCCACCTCGGCGGTGCGCACGCCGCTGGTGGCGCGCCCCCCCGCCTCGCGCACGTCGTGCTGCCACACCAGCCGCCCGGCCGTGGAGGCGTCGAAGGCGGCGGGAAAACCGGGGGCGCCCCCCGCGGGCGGGTCGGCCGGGGCGCTCCCCAGCCGCCACGACTGCCGCTGCACGGGGACCGGGATCTCCCCCGCGTCCTCGAAGTCGTCCAGGTACGCCGCGTCCATGCCCGCGCCGGTGGGGGCCGAGACCGCCACCTCGCCCGAGAGGCGCACCTCGGAGCGCTCGCCGCCGCGCGCGCCGGGGAGCGCGGCGAGCATGCGGGTGAGCCAGGGCGCCCCCCACGCGGCCGCGAGCGCCGCCCCGCCGAAGAAGAGCCCGGCCGGCTCGGCGCCCAGCGGCGGGCGCGCCAGCGGCGAGCTCTCGCGCTGCGACACGCCCAGGAGCGAGAGCTCGCCCGCCCCGCCCAGGGGGACGCGGGCGCGCAGCCCCGCCGCCCAGGTGGGGCTCTCGGGGAAGAGGGTGCGCTCCTGGAAGGTGACGCGCAGCTCCGAGTCGGGGCCGAGCGCCGCCAGGGCGCCGGGGTCGCGCAGGTGCACCTCGCCCACGTCGTAGAGGATCTCGTAGTCGACCCCCCGCCGCAGCTGCCGCCCGCCCAGGAAGACGCGCTCGCTCCCCTCCTGCACCATGGCCGCGCCCAGCGGGAAGACGGCCTGCGCGCGGGCGCCGCCCCCGCCGGCGCGGTACGCGGTGGTGAGGCGGAAGCGCGCGGCCGCCTGCCGCTCGCGCAGGTCCGCCGCCTCGTACAGGGCCGGGTTGGCCGCCTCGCCCAGCGCGGCGGCCGCCTGCCCGGCGGTGAGCCGGGCCGAGGGGACGGCCGGGGGCTCGGCGAAGGGGCGCAGCGTGGGGAACACCAGCCAGGTGCCGCGCAGCACCGGGTCCACCTCCTCGCGCGCCGGGCGGTAGAGGCGCGCGGGGTCCACGGCGTCTGCGGGGGCGGCCTCGTCGAGCCCGAAGAGGCGCAGGTACGGCACCGCCGCGCCGCCGGCCGGGTGGGGGCGCGAGAGGTCGCCGCCGCCCGGCTCGCCGCGCGAGATCACGATCCGCACCGAGGCGGGCTCCACCTCGTCGGCGGTGGAGAGGAGGTAGACGTGGCGCATCTCCAGCGGCCAGGTGGAGGCCCCGGGCCGGTGCGCCGCGCGCGGCCCGCGCAGGAGCCGCGCCTCGCGCACCCCGAGCGGGCCCGGCGCGGGGTCGCCCACCGGCGTCCCGTCCGCGCTCACGTACGCCACGGCGAGCGCCTCCTCGTCGCCCAGCGGGGTGCGCAGCGCCAGCCAGGCGCCGCTGGGGTGCAGGTGGTAGTCGACCCCCGGGGCCAGGAGGCGGAAGGGGCCGGCCACCGCCTCGGCGGCGCGCGCCGGGTCGGCCGGGGCGGCGCGCAGGAGGACGGTGGAGCCGTCGGGCGCGGGCTGGGTCCCCGCGTAGCGGAAGAGCTGCACCCCGGCGCGGGGGACGAGCGCCGCCGGGGCGTCGCGCGCGGTGAGGGCGCGCACGTCCAGGTGCGGGTGGCCGCGCAGGGCGGCGGGGTCGAAGAGGAAGAAGAACTGCCCCGCGGCGTAGCCGGCGTCGTCTAGCGCGCCGCGGTGCTCCTCGGCCACGCCGCCACTGCCCAGGGCGCGCCGGAACTCGCGCCGCGACACGCTCGCGGTGCGCCGCGAGAAGAGCGCCTGGACCTCGGCCGGCCCGGCGCTCCCCGTGGCCAGCACGCCGATCCCCGCCGCGGGGGCGCCCGCGCCCAGGAAGCGCGACGCGGGCGGCGCCAGCGACACCACCCCCGCGTCCACCCTGCGCAGCGCCTCGCCCGCGCGCCCCTCGTACGAGAGGCGCAGGTTGTTGGTGGCGTCGAACCCGCGCGCGGGGTCGTAGTCCACGTCCACCCGCACGCGGCCGAAGAGCGTCCCGCGCGCCACCGCGGCCACGTTCACGTCGGGCTCCAGCGTGGGGACCGCCGGCGCGTCGCAGCGCAGCGACACCAGGCCGCTGCACGGCTCCACCCGCCGCCACGCGCCGCCCAGCGTCGCCCGCCCGCGCAGCCCCACCGCCAGCTCGCCGTACCGCCCCAGGTCCAGCACCCCGGCGCGCGCCGTGTCCGCCCGCGCCGCGAGCGGCCCGGGCGCCCCGACCGGAGCCGGCGACCACGGCGTGGCCAGGAACGCGGGCGCCGGCCCCGCCGGGAACGGGAGCGCCACGCCGGGCGACGGCGGACGCGAGCCCGCCGGCACCGTGTCCCCGCCCGCCGTCCCGGGGACGGACGAGACGGGGAGCGAGGGAAGGAAGGGAAGCGCCGCGGACGGGAACGCCGCCGCGGCGCCCGCGGTGATCCCGATCGCCGGGATCACCGTCGTCCGCACGGAATCCACCGGTCCGCGGACGGGTCCGGCGGGTCCAGGGACGGCGCCCGCCACCCGGACGGAATCCACCGCTCCACCGGCGGACGCTGCCGTGCGGACGGAATCCACCGATCGACCGGAGGAATCCGCCGAACGGACGGAATCCACCGCTCCACCGGCGGACGCTGCCGTGCGGACGGAATCCACCGATCGACCCTCCGAACGGACGGAATTCACCGCTCCACCGGCGGACGCTGCCGTGCGGACGGAATCCACCGATTTACCGGAGGAATCCGCCGAACGGACGGAGTTCGCCGCTCCGCCGGACGGCGCGGGCGCGCCGGGGGTGGACAGGCAGCCGCCCACGGCCAGGAGCACGGCGCCGAGCCGCGCGGCGCGCGGCAGCCGCGCGCCGGTCCCGGGGCGGCCGCCGGAGCGGACGCCCGCATGTAGTTCGAAAGACATCGCAGGGGACGGCGGTCCCCGGCGCGGGCGCGGCGGACCTCGCCGCGCCCGCGCCGGAGGGTGGGGGTGCGCCCGGTCCTACCAGCGCACCGAGAGCGTCAGGAACGTCTCGTCGCCGAGCGTTCCTCCCAGCGCCTGCGCCAGGTCCAGCCTGACGCCGGCCACCTCCGCCCCCGCGCCGAGCGACCAGCTGCGCTCGGCGCCCCCATCGCCGTACGGGTTGGCCAGGGAGCGCCACCCGCCGCGCCCTGCCAGCCGCACCGGCCCCGCGTCGAACGCCGCCTCCACCCCGGCGTGCAGGTCGGCCCCGCCGCCGCCCGTGGTGGGGAGCGCCACGTCGGCCGCGGCGGCCAGCCCCGCGCCGCGCGCCCGCCCCGCCCACGCCAGCCCGGTGCGCACCTGCGTGGGGAGGCGGACCTCCTCCCCCTCGCCGCCCTCCATGCGCCCCGCGTGGACGAGCGCCGCGCCCGCACGCACGCCCCGGCCCAGCGACGCCTGGGCCCCGGCGTCAAGCGCCCACCCCGAGGAGCGGGCGCCCAGGTAGTCGGTGTCCAGCCGCGCGGCCGACGCGCCCACCGCCACCCGCCCGCCCGCCAGGGCCAGCGAGTAGCCCAGCCCCACGGCCTGCTCGCCGGCGCCCAGGTCGTCCAGCCCCAGGTCCTCGGCCACCTTCCCCCAGTCGCGCCGGCGGAAGGTGAGCTCCAGCGTCCCCCAGCGCCCCCCGTGCGCGACCGACACGTGCGTGTCCTCCGCGTCCGAGGGGGCCAGGTGCCGCGAGAGCTGCGTCCCCCGCGCCCCGGCCGCGGCGGCCGGGTTGAGCGGGCTCGCCTCCATTCCCAAGAGCGCCGTCCCCGCGCCGCCCAGCGCCGCGGTGCGCGCGTTCCACGCCTCGAACGGGAAGGTCGAGGCGGCCGCGCCCTCCTGGGCGCGTGCCCTCCCCGCCGAAGCGAGGAGGAGCACGCCGCCGACCAGTGCCGCGGCCCTCACGGGACCACCACCAGGCGGGTGGTGGCGCGGAAGCCCGGGGCCTCCATCACCGCCACGTAGACCCCCGGCGCGGCCTTCGCGCCGCGCTCGTCCGCGCCGTCCCACTGCACGCGGTACGCGCCGGGCTCGTGCGTCTCGTCCACCAGCCTCCGCACCAGCCGGCCGCGGGCGTCGTAGACCTTCACCTGCACCCGCACCGGCTCGCCGTCGGGGACCGCGAAGGCCAGCGCGGTGATCCCGTGCCGCCGCACCAGGTCGCGCAGCGCCGGCGCCGCCGGGGCGGCCTCGGCCCCCTCGCGGCTCAGGAGCGCCGGGACCTCGGAGGGCGAGATCGAGCGCACCCCGGGGCCCGCGCCCGGCTCGGGTGGGGCCTGCGCCAGCCGGAAGCGGTCGATCCCGCTCCTCCGGCTCGCGGCGGCCGCGCTCACCATCCCGGTGCGCGGCACCCGCGCCGCCTGCTCGCGCAGCTCGTCGAGCGAGCGGGCGCGCAGCACCACCAGCCCCACCACCGCCTCGCGCTCCAGGGCCAGCCCCGACAGCGCGATCACGAAGCGCACGTCGCCCGGCCGGCCGGTCAGCCGGTCCTCGCCCGCCGCGAGCTCCGCGTACGCCGCGCTGTCGGAGGGCGGGTCCAGCCAGCGCGTCTGCCGCTCCGTCGAGAACTGGCGGACCGAGGCGCGCGCCCCCTGCGGCAGGTCGGTGAGCACGTAGCCCACCGCCCCGCTGTCGGGGTCGGCCACCCACACCAGCCCGGTCTGGGCGTCCACTCCCAGCCGGTCGTCGTGCGGCACGGCCCCCAGGTCGGGGTCGAGCGCCAGCCCGGCGAGCGCGCCGCCGGCCGCCCCGTCCTTCTCCAGGAGCGCCGCGCCGCCCGCGGGAGCGCGCGCCTGGAGCCGCACCGCGTAGCTCTCGCGCCCCTCGCCCCCCGCGTCCAACCGCCGGAACGCCGCCCGCGCGCCGATGCGGCCGGGGCGCCGCTCGTTCTCCTGCACCGCCTCGCCCTGGCGGCCGGCCAGCGCGTTCGGCCACCCGCCGCCGCGCGCCTCGTGCTTGCCGGCCAGCGAGTAGAGCTGCACCACCTGCGGGCCCCTGGCCGTGGCCCGCCCGATCCAGGCGCCCGCGCCGAAGTGGCCGCCCTCGCGCGTGGGCTGCTCGGGCGCGGCGCCGGGGCCGCGCAGCGGGTCCAGCACGCCCAGCACCACCTTCCCGCGCACCGGCACCGACACCGTGCGCGCCGAGTCGGCCGGGCCCTCCCTCAGCATCGGCTCGACCACGCAGGGCGGAATGTCGCAGTAGCCGCCGTAGGTCCCGGCCACGTAGGTGCTGGCGTAGCCCGAAGCGCGCTCGCCGCTGGAGGTGCGCGTGGCGCTCACCCGCCAGTCGATCCCCATGTCCTCGCCCGAGAGCGGGTAGATCGTCGCCGAGCTGTTCTGCTGGTAGTCCCAGTCGAACCAGCCGCTGGAGTACCCGGAGTTGTAGTAGGTGTCCATCCGCTCCCACACCCACGCGGTGGCGTCGGACGAGGCGCTCCCGTACAGGTAGTGGGTGCCGGCGGAGCTCACGTACCCGGGCGCCTGCGCGCTCACCAGGAAGCCGAACGCGAACGAGGTCTGCGCCACCAGCGGCGGGTCGGAGTCGTCGTAGGTGTAGCCGCTCCGGTGCTGCACCTGGACCGTGTAGGTCCCCGCGGGCGACACGGTGCCGTTGGCCTCGCGCCCGTTCCAGTAGACCGACATCCACCCCGCCGAGACGTAGGTCTCGCCGAAGTCGCGCACCACGGTGCTGCCGCGCTTCAGCAGCACGCGGTAGCTCCCCGTCCCCGTGAACAGGAACGAGAAGGTGGCGTCCTTCGGGCTGGCCGCCTCGTTGACGGCCGCCGCCAGGTTGCGCACGCTGGCCCCCAGCCGGTGCATCTGCCCGCCGGTGGAGGGGCTCCAGCGCTCGGTGGTCTGCGCGTACGGGAGGCCGCGCGACACGATCTGCCCGTACGAGTCGCTGGTGTAGCGGTAGACCACCTCGGTGTCGGTGGGGTCGTTGAACGAGCCGACGCTCCACGTCCACCCCTGCCCGTACTCCTCCAGGGGCGAGAGCGAGTACGACGACAGCTTCACCAGCACGTCGCGGCCGCGGTCGGCCACCACCAGGTCGCCGTACGCGTCGCGGCTGATCCCCTGCAGCTCCGCCCCGTCAATCGGCGCCGAATTGCGCGCCGGGTAGGGGCTGGAGGCGGGGACCGAGGAGACGCTGGTGTCGTAGTACCACAGCGACACCCGCCGATTCCCCGTGTCGGAGACGTAGACGTCGGCGTAGAGCGAGCTGAAGGAGCGCACCGCGATCCCGCGCGGCTCGCTCATCTGCCCGCTCCCCGCGCCCGAGGCGCCGAAGGAGCCCAGGTAGCTCTTCGACATCGTCCCCCCGGCCGGGTTCAGCCCCACCTGGTAGACCACGATGCGGTCGTTGCCGGTGTCGGCGATGAAGAGCCGGTCGTCGGCCATCGACCAGGTGACGGCCGGGTCCCACGCCACGTCGTGCGGCGAGCTCAGCCGGATCCCCGACTCGGCGCCGTCGAGGGTCCCCAGCCAGCGCACGCACTGGCAGGAGGAGCCCAGCCCCAGCACCACGACGCGGTTGTTGTAGGCGTCGGCCACGAACGCCACGTGCCACTCGCCGTCGCTGCGGGTGATGTCCACCCCGCGGGGGCCGTTGAACTGCCCCACCCCCGCGCCGTAGCTGCCGTAGCCGTGCACGAACGAGTTGCTCCGCCCCCAGATCAGGCGGTTCCACTTCGGGTCGCTCCCCACCGACACCGAGCGCTGGCACTCCTGCTCGGAGTCCACGCTGGTGCAGTGGGTGGCGGTCGCCCAGGTCTCGGCGAACATGGGCGTGCCCAGCTTGTTCTGCGTGAAGGTCTGGTGCACCCGGTCGGTCTCCACGTCGCGGCAGCTGCTGATCCCCAGGAAGCTGCTGCAGATGCGCTCGTCGATGGCCCGGGTGGCCAGGAAGGTCTGCGCGGCGGCCGGGCGCGCCGCGGCGGGGGCGAGCGACGCCCCCAGCGCGGCCAGGGCGCCCAGGGCGGCGCGGCGGGCGAGGGCGCTCATCGCGCACCTCCGCGCCCGAGTTCCGCGGTGAGCGCGGCGATGCGCGCGGCGAGCCCCTCGTGCCGGTCCAGCACCCACCCGTCGGCGGTGCGGCGGAAGAAGAGCCGCACGGGGGCCGACTCGCCCTCGGCGGTGGCCAGGAAGACGCGCGCGGTGGCCGCCAGGCGCTCGGCGCCCTCGGGCTTCACGTCGGTCACCTGGATCTGCAGGTCCCAGGCGGGCCCCAGCTCGGGGCGCGGGCGGGGGCGCCGGCGGCGGGCGGCCGCCTCGGCGAGCTGGCGGGCCTGCGTCTCCAGCCCGCTGTTGGGGAAGAGGCGGGCGTCGACGGCGCCGTGGCGGAGCATCTCGGCCAGCTTGTGGACCTCGAGCCCCACGGCGAACGCCGGGTCCACCTCGGCGCGCGGGGCCAGGCCTTCGGCGCGCGACTGCGCCGCCGCGCCGCCCGTGGCGGCGAAGGCGGCCAGGAGCGCCCCGGCGAAGATCGTTGCGAGCTTCATGGCGAAGTTCCGTTGAGGGTTGGCGGTGCGGCTCACGGCCGGCTCCTTTCCATCGCTTCCAGCGCCCGCTGGATCTCCTCGCGCACCGCGGGGCGCCCCTCGGCGCGGCGGCGGGCGGACAGGATCGAGCGCGCCTGCTCGGAGCGGGTGCGGCCCAGCGAGTGGGCCGCCATCAGGCTCTCCTCCTCGTCGCCGCGCTCCAGCGCCCGCTGCAGGCGCTGCAGCACGCCGGGCGAGGGCGCGCGGGTGGAGCCCAGGGCGTACAGGTTGGTCAGGCGCAGCGGGTCGGCGGGCCCCAGGGCGTCGAAGAAGCGCTCCAGGAAGCGGAACGCCTCCTCCTGCTGCGTGGCACCCAGCACCAGCAGCGCGTTGGAGCGGTTCAGGTACGGCTGGCGGGCGTCCTCGGCCACCGCCATCAGCGCCCGGGCGAAGTCGGGGCGGCCCTTCACCTCGTCGAAGCGGTCGTACGCCTGCTCGGCGCTCCGCAGCCGCTCCTCGACCACCCACTCCTTGGTGATCGTCGCGGGGATCGGGGCCTGGGCCGCCGCCGGACGCGCCGCCAGGAGGAGCGCGGCGGCGGCCGCCAGCGCCGCCAGGCGCGCCCTCCCCGCCAGGGGCCGGGTGGATCGGTCGGGATACATCGTGGTCTCCGGGAAAGGGTTTTCTCTGGTCACGGGATCGCCGTCCCCAGCACGGGGCCCTGCTGCCGCGCGAAGCTGCACTGGTCGGGACGGAGGACGTTGCCGGTGAAGAAGTTCGGGTCGGCCATCAGGTTGCCTTCCTCGTTCACGTGCGTCAGCTCCATCAGGTGCCCGAACTCGTGGCCCAGGACGGTCGGCTTGGTGCTCGACATTTCCAGGATGCGCCCGTTGATGAACACGGCGTGCGCCTGGGCCAGGGTCACCCCGGCCACTTCCTGCACCTGATCGTCCGACACGCCGGGGCGGATCTTGTAGAGCACGGGACCGCGGACCAGCCACACGTGGTTCGGGCCCGGCGGGGAGAAGATCTGCGGCTGGTTGTTGTAGTAGAGCGCCTGCAACTCCAGGCTCTGGTCTGCCAGGTCGGAGCGGTTGCTCAGCGCCACGATGATCCTGGTGATCCGGTACGTGGGGTTGGAGGAGCTGCGCAGGTCGCGGACGCCGTAGGTGGCGAAGTCGGCGCCCATGCGCTGCACGTCGACGTTGCACCCCGGCGTGTTCTTCCAGACGTTGCGCGCGAGCGCGTCGTGGTCGTTCACGATGAAGGGCTTGGCGGCGGTGGGGTCGCATTCGCGCCCCGAGCACGGGTAGTAGACCCGGTACAGGTTGTAGCGGAGCCGCAGCGGGGTGCCGGGGTTGATCGGTTCGGGCGGCGGCTGCGTCCCCGACTTCGAGCCGGAGTCGCAGGCCGCGAGCGCGGCCGCGGCCAGCAGCAGGCGCGCCGCTCGTCGGAAGGGTGTGGCTTTCATGACGCTCCTCGAGGGTGGGAGAACGGGATGCCACGGACCGCGTGGCGGCTGGCGGGCGCTGCGGCGCGCAACGGGGCCTGCGGGGCGGAGGCGACGGGAGGGCGAGGGCGAGCCGGTGCACTATGTAAACATTTGTTTACACGGGTGCGTACGCCCGGGCCGTCGTGGCGGTCCGGAACCGAAGTTGTTGCCGTTGGACGATTTGCGACCGTAGCCGCGCGGGGAGCGCGGTGCGTGCGATCAGAGGTTTGCCGAATTCCTTCCGCGGCGGAAGTGCCCCGTCACAAAGTGGGACGCATCAGGACAGAGTGCGGTCCGGCGGGGCGCGGGGCGGAGCGGGAAGGCTGCAACGGCGCGGGGGCCGGGCGGGCTCAGGGGGCGGGCGGCGGGGCGAAGCGGACGGTGCGCAGGGCGGCCAGGAGCGCCTCGGCCTCCTCGCGGTCGGGCGCCTCGGCCCACACCGTGAGCCGGGCGCCGGGCGGGACGTCGGCCCAGGTGGCGGCCGCGGCGTAGCGGTTGCCCGCGGCGTTCGGGCGCTCCCACCGGCCCGTCATCACCTCGGCCTCGACCCCGCCGATGGTCTCGCGGCAGCGCGCGCGCACCTCGAGCCCGGCCGGGAGGATGCGGAGCGCGCTGGCGTACGCGCCGTAGTCGAAGTGCACGTACGCGGGCCCTTCGGCCGCCTCGTAGCGGCGGCTCCACTGGTCGGTGGAGACCACGTCCAGCTCGCGGAACCCCGGGGGGAGGCGGAAGGAGAGGGGCTGCCGCTCGACGCCCTGCCACCCCTCCTGCGCCACCCGGGGCGCCGGGCACGGCGGAGGCGCCTCCGCCCCCCCGCCGCACCCCGCCGCGGCGAGGGCGCCGAGCACCATCCAGAGCGAGCGTCGCGGCGTGCGCATCGGGGAACGCGGGAGCGGGGGAGCGGGACCTGCGGCCGGGAAGGCCGCCCGCGTGGAAGGGCTGCACGGCCCGGGCCATTTCCCCCCCGCTCCGCGTCTCAGTTTGTCCTTCCGGCAGCCTCCGGCAGGCGAGAG
>DASVWD010000063.1 GCA_036389795.1 Longimicrobium sp. | reverse complement strand
CGCTCTAAGGCGGCGGGTGAGGGCCTTCCGTGGCGCGCAGGAGGGCGCGCGTCGCCGCCTCGGGGTCGGGCGCGCGCATGACGGCGCTGATGACGGCGACGCCGGCGGCGCCCGCGCGGACCACCTCGGCGGCGTTGGCGGCGTCGATCCCGCCGATGCCCACCACCGGGATGCCGACCGCCGCCGCGACCCCGGCGATGCGGCCGACGCCCACCGCCTCGCCCGCGCCGGCCTTGCTCCCGGTGGGGTAGACGGGGCCGGTGCCGACGTAGTCCGCGCCGTCGCGCTCCGCCCGCCGCGCGAGCTCCGGGTCTTCCGCCGAGACGCCCAGGAGGAAGCCGGGGGGCGCGATCGCCCGCGCCGCCGCGGCGGGGAGGTCGTCCTGCCCCACGTGCGCGCCGTCCGCGCCGGCCGCGAGCGCCACGTCCACGCGGTCGTTGACGAACAGCAGCGCCCCCGCCGCGCGCGTCTCGGCGAGCAGCGCCCGCGCGAGCTCCGCCATCTCCCGCGCCGCCATCTCCTTGCCGCGCAGCTGGATCGCGGGCGCGCCGCCCCGGAGCGCCGCGCGCACCACCTCGAGCACCGCCCGCCCCTCGCCGCAGTCCGGGTCGGTGACCACGATCAGCCGCAGCCGGTCCGCCAGGCCGCTCATCGCCCCGGGGCGCGGGCGGCGGCGCGGGCCTCGCGCTGGGCGGCGCGCTTGGCGGCGTTGTGCTCGGCCAGGGTGCGGGTGAAGACGTGGGTGCCGTTCGGCCGGGCGACGAAGTAGAGGTAGTCGGCGGCGGCGGGGCTCAGGGTGGCCTCGATGGCGCCCTTGCTGGGCGAGGCGATCGGGCCCGGCGGCAGCCCCGCGTGCGTGTAGGTGTTGTACGGGTTCTCGCCCACGGAGCGGATGTCGCGGTAGAGGAGCCGCGCGCGCTGCACGCCCAGCGCGTACTGCACCGTGGGGTCGGCCTGGAGCCGCATCCCCCGCTTCAGCCGGTTGTGGTAGACGGCGGCGATGGTGGGCCGCTCGCTCCACACCTTCGCCTCGCGCTCGACGATGGAGGCGAGCGTCACCGCCTCCCGCTCGCTCATCCCCAGCGCCTGCGCGCGCTGCCTCATCTCCGGGGTCCACGCGCCCTTGTAGTTGCGCACCATCTCCCGCGCCATCGTCTCGACCGACGTCCCCATGGGGAAGACGTAGGTGGCGGGGTAGAGGTAGCCCTCCAGCGTGGGCCCGGGGACGCCGTGCCTGCGCGCCGCGGCGGTGTCGAAGAGCAGCGCGAAGACGGAGTCGGGCTGCATCCCCGTGTTCGCGGCGATGCGCCCGGCGATCTGGCGCAGCGTCCACCCCTCGGGGATCACCACGCGCACCTTCACCACGTCGCCCGAGACCAGCTTCTGGAGAATCCCGGACCACGCGGTGCCGCGCCGGAACTCGTAGACGCCGGGCTTGATCTTCGTGGCCGCGCCCTGCATCCGCGCGTACAGCTTGAAGCGCCCCGGCGAGTCGATGATCTCCCGCGCCGCGAGCGAGTCGGCCACGGCGGAGAGCCCGCTGGCGCGCGGCACGGTGACGCGGACGGGCGGGCCGTGCGGGTCGCCACCGCAGGCGAGGGAGGCGGCCGTCAGCGCGAGGGCGAGGACGGTGCGGAAGTGCGAGAGTGCGAGAGTGCGAAAGTGCGAAAGTACGGGAGTACGGGAGTACGGGAGTACGGAAGTACGGGGGCGGGGAGGGGTGCTCACGATTCGCCCTCCGCGGCGCGGGAGCGGCGGAGCGTGAGCCAGCCTTCCAGGATCAGGGCGGCGGCGGTGGAGTCGACGCGCTCCTTCTCCTCGCGGGCGCTCTTCTTCAGCCCCATGCCGCGCACGGCACGCTCGGCGCGCACGGAGGTGAGGCGCTCGTCCACCCAGTGCACCGGCAGCCCCGTGCGCCGCGCCAGGTCCTCGCCGAACTGGCGCACCTCGGCCGTCCACGCGCTCTCCTCGCCCGCCAGGTCCAGCGGCAGCCCCACCACCGCCTCGTCCGCCTCGTGCTCCTCGACGAGCTTCGCGATCTCCGCCCACGGCGGCCGTTTCCCCGGCCGCCGGTGCAGCGTGACGAGCGGCGACGCGATCGTCCTCGTCGGGTCCGAGACGGCGACCCCGATCCGCCGCTCGCCGTAGTCCAGTGCGATGGTTCTGCCCATCAAAGTGCGAAGTGCGAGGTGCGAAGTGCGAGTGATGAGTGCCAGCCTCGGTGCGTCATCCGTTCGGGGCGGCTGAAGCCGCGGCAACAACTGCGCAAAGCCCGCCTTCGCGGGCTCCTTCGGCGCATTTCGCGGGTTCGGCGCATCAGGCCAGCGTCCGCAGGCGAGGCGCGCCTCGCCCCTGCGAAGCGGCGGATAGCCCTGACGGCGGGAGAAACTACGGGCGAGGCGTGTGCCAACGCAAAACGGCCTGCCGCGGAGGTGGACCGCCCAGCCGGGATCAGCCAGGCGGCCGATCGAGCTCTCGGGCGATGGAAGGACGCTGGTCGCGAAGCCAGTCATGGCCAAGCTGGAGGATGCGGCTCACGACTTCATCCAGCCGCTCCGGGTCCATTCCAGACGCGCTCTCTTCGTCGTCCCACTCGTAGACGGCGTGGTGCCGGCGCCGGCGTAGGTCGTTCATCTCGCGCGCGAGCGGCGACAGATCGCCAATGCCGAGGGCGCGCAGCGCCTCGAACGTGAGGCGGTGATGCCCGGTCGCCGACGCGCGGACGCGGTACCCCGCGGCGCGCAGGATCGCCGTCGCGGCCTGGAGGCCCGCCTGGTAGCGCAGGGTGAGGACGGAGTCGGGGCTGAGGTCCTTCCGCGAGTCCGCGTACGTCTGCGCGGCCTTTCGCCAGCGGGCGGCCACTTCGCGGTCCTCGGCCGGGAGCGGCTCCAATTCCCGGCTGTCCACCATCGCCTGGATGCGCGCGTTCACGGCCGCGCCCCCAGGCTGTCGAGCGCCCGGGCGTCCCCCGCCACCCACTGCTTCGGCTCCTGGAGCACGCGCCGCAGGAACGCGCTTCCCGAATCCACCCGGCTCGACACCCGCTCGCGCGTGTAGGCGATCACGTCCACGTCCCGCCCCAGCAGCGACTCGGCCTCGGAGAGCGGGTCGCGCACCTCCCGCTGCGCGGCCTCGTCTCCCACCACGAACAGGTCCACGTCGCTGTCCGAGCGCGTGTCTCCCCGCGCGTGCGAGCCGAAGACGAACGCGGCATCCACCCCCTCGACGCCCGAGAAGGCTTCGCGGAGCACCTCGGCCGGATGCGCGAGCTGCCGGATCAGGGCACGGAAGGGCCCCCAGCGCGGGCTCGCCGGATCGGCACGGTAGAGAACCCTGTGGCCCTGCCGTTCGCGCACGATGAGCCCGAGGCGCTGGAGGCGCGCCAGCTCGTTCTGCAGCGAGGCCATCGCCAGCCCCGTCCGACGGCCGAGCTCGCGCACGTGCACGACATCGTCCGGGTGCAGCGCGAAGTAGAGCAGCAGCCGCACCATCGCCGCGGACGCGAGCGCGGAGGCGAGTGCGGAAGGATTGCTCGTCCTGGTCATGGCTCCGGGATCTGTTCTGAATTCTAGAACGTATCAAAATCTAGAGCGATTTCCGCGCGCGTCAACTCATGTTCCAGAAGCAAAAACGGCCCGCCGCGAGGGCGGGCCGTTCGTCGCGGACGCGACGCCGTTCAGCCCAGGCGGGAGACGGCCTCGTCGAGGGAGGCGCCGGTGGAGAGCGACTCGTACAGGGCGCCCAGCGTCTCGCCGGTGCCGAAGAGGAGGCGCGAGCGGCCGGGCTCGGCGGGGACCTCCATCACCACCACGCCCTCGCCGGCCACGCGGCCCAGCAGGTCGGTGAAGAAGCCCGTCGACAGGTGGCAGCCGGCGGGGCCGCCGTCGCTCCCCTCCTCCAGCCAGCCCACCAGGTCCAGCGCCCCCACGCCCGGGTGCAGCCGCCGGTGCTCCACCCGGCCCCACCCCAGCCGCTCGAAGTAGTCGCTCACCCCCACCCAGAAGAGCTCGGGGTCCAGCGAGAGCGGGTCGGCGCCGCCGTGCGCGGCCGCCAGGTGGTCGCCCAGGCCGGCGGAGACCGCCTGCCCCACGTCGTAGCCCACCTGCCGCAGCAGGTTCACGGCCTCCAGCGGCTCGCGGTCGCCGGCCAGCGCGCGGCGCACCGAGGAGATCAGCCCGGCGGGGACCTGCACGAACCTCAGGTCGAGAGCGGTCGTGTTCATAGCGGCAGGTTCGTCTGGGGGGTGGATGCGGGTTCGGGCTCGCCCCCGGCGCCGGCGGGCGCGGCGCCGCGGGACTCGATCAGCTCCAGCAGGCCGGACTCGGACAGCTCGGGGACGCCCAGCTCGCGCGCCCTGGCCAGCTTGGACCCGGCGTCCTCGCCCACCACCAGGTAGTCGATCTTCTTCGACACGCTCCCGGCCACGCGCCCGCCGTTGCTCACCACCAGGGCCTCGGCCTCGGTGCGCGACAGGGTGGGGAGCGTGCCGGTGATCACGAAGGCCAGGCCGGTGAGCGGGCCCTCCACCGGGTCGGCGCGCTCCTCGGTGAGGTCGACGCCGGCCGCGCGCAGCTTCTCCACCACCTCGCGATTGCGCGGCTCGGCCAGCCAGGCGTGCAGCGCGCCCGCCATGGTGTGCCCGATGGTGTGCACCGCCTCGATCTCCTCGACCGAGGCCTCCATGAGCCGGTCGATGCCGCCGAAGTGGCGCGCCAGCGTCTGCGCGGCGATCTCGCCCACGTGGCGCACCCCCAGCCCGAAGAGCACCCGCGCCAGGCCGCGCCCCTTCGACTCCTCGATCCCGTCCAGCAGGTTCCGGGCGGACTTCTCCTGGAAGCCCTCCAGCGCCAGCAGGTCGTCCAGCCCGAGACGATACAGGTCGCCCACGTCTTCGACCAGCTTCTTCGACAGGAGAAGGCGGATGCGCTCCTCGCCCAGGCCGCGGATGTCCATCGCCCCGCGCGAGGCGAAGTGCACCAGCCCCCAGTAGATCCGCGCCGGGCACGCCGAGTTCGGGCAGTAGGTCATCACCTCGCCCTCGGGGCGCTCCACGGGCGTGCCGCACGCGGGGCAGCGGTCGGGCATGGTGAAGACGGGGCCGCGCGCCTGCCCTTCCTCGAGCTGGGGACCCACCACCTGGGGGATCACCTCGCCGGCGCGCTTGACCAGCACCCGCTCGCCCTCGCGCAGGTCCTTGCGGCGGATGTCCTCCTCGTTGTGCAGCGTGGCCAGCTTGACGATCACCCCGCCCACCTCGACCGGCTCCAGCACGGCGTACGGGTTCAGCGCCCCGGTGCGGCCCACGTTGATGCGGATGGCCTGGAGCGTGGTGACCGCCAGGTCGGGCGCGAACTTGTAGGCGGTGGCCCAGCGCGGCTCGCGTCCCCCGACCACGCCCAGCTCGCCGTGCAGCCGCAGCGGGTTCACCTTCACCACGGTGCCGTCGACCTCGTAGTCGAGCGTGCCGCGCAGCTTCTCGAACTCGCCCACGAACTGCAGCACCGCGTCCAGGCCGGGGCAGAGGCGGGCGAGCCGGTTGACGGGGAAGCCCCAGGCGCCGAGCGTCTCCAGCAGCTCCCACTGGGTGGCGAACGGCAGCTCGCGCCCCGTCTCCACCCCGTAGGCGAAGAAGCGCAGGGGGCGGCCGGCGGTGATGGACGGGTCGAGCTGGCGCAGGCTCCCGGCGGCGGCGTTGCGCGGGTTGGCGAACGTCGCCTGCCCCTCGGCCGCGCGGCGCTGGTTGAGCTGCTCGAAGCCGGCCAGGGAGAGGTAGACCTCGCCGCGCACCTCCATGAGCGGCGGCGGCTTCGGGCCTCCGCGCAGGCGCAGGGGAATGCCGCGGATCGTGCGCAGGTTGCGGGTGACGTCTTCGCCGATGGTGCCGTTGCCGCGGGTGGCGCCCTTCACGAACACGCCGTCCCGGTAGGTGAGCGTGATGGCGAGGCCGTCGATCTTGGGCTCGGCCACGTAGCCGGCGGTGCGCACCTCGTCCACGATCCGCGCGTTGCGGGTCTCCCACGCCTGCAGCTCCTCGGGACTGAAGGCGTTGTCGAGGGAGAGCATCGGCGCCAGGTGCTCGGTCTTCTCCAGCTTGGACGCGGGCTCGGCGCCGACCCGGAGCGTGGGCGAGTCGGGGGTGCGCAGCTCGGGGTGGGCGGCCTCGATCTCCCTCAGCTCGCGGAAGAGCCGGTCGTACTCGGCGTCGGAGAGGGTGGGGGCGTCGAGGACGTAGTACTCGTGGTTGGCGCGCTCGAGGCGCTCCCGGAGCTCCGCGGCGCGCGCGGCGAGCTCCGGCGGGGCGGGCTGCGTCATGCGCTCGGGGGCATGCGGGAGGCGGCCACCACGCGGTTGCGCCCGCCCTCCTTGGCGGCGTACAGGGCGTCGTCGGCCCGCTTGAGCAGCCCCTCGGGCGAGGAGACGCCGGGGGCGGGGTGGGCCGCCACCCCCGCGGAGGTGGTCATGCGGATCTCGTTTTCCTCGTCGCGGTAGACGTGCGCCTCCACGGCGCCGCGCACGCGCTCGGCGAAGCGGGCGGCCTCGTCTTCGGCGGTGTTGGGGAGGATGGCGATGAACTCCTCGCCGCCGTAGCGCCCCACCATGTCGATCTCGCGGGCGGTGTCGCGGAGGATGCGCGCCGTCTCGTACAGGATCACGTCGCCGGTGGGGTGGCCGTAGGTGTCGTTGACGGCCTTGAAGCGGTCCAGGTCGATCATGACCACGGCCACGGGCTCGCCGGTGCGGCTGGAGCGCTCCCACTCGTCGCGCAGGAGCTGGTGCACGTGGCGGTGGTTGAAGAGCTCGGTGAGGCCGTCGGTGATGGAGAGCTTGCGGAGGCGCTTGTTGGCCACCTCGAGCTCGCGGTTCTTCTGGTCCAGCTCGTCCTGCAGCTGCTTGATGCGCAGCATGGCCCGCACGCGGGCCTCCAGCTCCTGGAAGTTGTACGGCTTGGTGATGTAGTCGTCGGCGCCGGTGTTGAGCCCCTGCACGATCCAGTCGGTCTCGGTGAGCGCCGTGACCAGGATAATGGGGATGAAGGGGAGCTTCTCGTCTTCCTTGATGCGCCGCGAGACCTCGAAGCCGTCGATCCCCGGCATCATCACGTCGCAGAGGATCAGGTGCGGCGGGTCGCCGTGCACGGCCTCGAGCGCCTCCTGCCCGCTGGTGGCGGTGACCACCTGGTAGCCGCGCGAGACGAGCCGCGCGCGCAGGATCTCCACGTTGTCGGGGAGGTCGTCCACCACCAGGATGCGCACGGGGACGGGCGCCCCCCCGTCTCCCGCTTCGCTCAAGCCCTGGCCCCCGCGCCGATGAACTTCTCGACCTCGGCCACCACGCGCCGCGGCTCGCACGGCTTGGCCAGGTACCCGTCGCACCCCACCTCGGCCGCCTTGGCGCGGTCGGTGGCCAGCGCGTGGGCGGTGAGCGCGATGATGGGGATGTCGGAGGTGGCGGGGTCGCCCTTGAGGATCTTGGTGGCCTCCCACCCGTCGATGAGCGGGATGGAGATGTCCATCAGGACCAGGTCGGGGTGCTCTTCGCGGGCCATGCGGATGCCGTCTTCGCCGTTGCGCGCCTCGATGACCTGATACCCGAAGTGCTCCAGGATGGTACGGTAGACGGTCCGGTTGTCCTCGTTGTCCTCGACCAGGAGGACCGTCTTGCTGGACTCCGCCATGTGCCCGAAACCTCCGTGTCTGGGCGCCGCCCCCGCCGGCCGGAGTGGGAAGGCCGTGGCGCGGGCGGTGGAAAGGGTTAATGTATACCCCGGCGCTCGCGAGCCGCAAGCCGCGCCCGGCCTGCGCGGGAGTGGCCGGCCGGCGGCACGGGCGTTGCCATCTCGCGGAAAACCCGCGCGGACCCTGATCATCCGTTTCCGACCGGACGGTATGCACTACGACGACACGTCGCGGCGGCTGAACCTGCTCTCGGGGCTGGTGGCGGGCGCGGTGCTGGGTGCGGGGCTCGCCCTGCTGCTGGCCCCCGGCGACCGGGCGTTCGCGCGCCGGTCGCGCTCGCTGGCCCGCCGCGCGCGCTCTCTCCCGCGCCGGGCGCGCCGCACCCTCGCCGACGCCGGCGGGCGCGCCGGGCGGGCGGCCGGGGCGGCCCGGCGGCGCTTCAAGCTGTAGGAGACGGTCCGGGGTCCGCCGCGTCACGGCGGGCCGGACGCGGCGCGGGGCCCTCACCCGCCGCCTGAGAGCGGCAACCCTCTCCCAACTTCGGGAGAGGGTGGACTTCACGAGGGCTCGGCGCGGAAGACGGCGGCTTCGCGGGGGCGAGGCATGCCTCGACCGGCAGGGGTCGGGTGCGCGGCAGGCGGCCCAATTGCGCCGAGCCGCCTGTGCTCGGACTCGCAGGCTACTCGCAGGCTCGCCCCTACGAACCCCGGCACCTTCGCGACGAAGACCCGCGTGAGGGATGCGCGCCCGGAGGGCCGGGACGGCGCCGCCACAGGGGGTATCGTGGCGGAGGCGGCCCGGCGCGGTTGGGCACGGTCGTATCGTGCCCTACCGCGCGCGCAGCCCCGGCCCGGAGCGCAGCGGAGGGACACGCCCAAAACTGCAGTGCGAAGTGCGAAGTGCGAAGTGCGCCGGTCCGGATTGGCGATCACACGAAAGCAGGCGGCATGTCGATCTCTCCGAGCGAGCTGGGACCCCTCTTCCGGCGGTACTTCGACGGCCGGCGCTTCGTGGTGGTGTCGAACCGCGAGCCGTACGAGCACCGCTGGAGCGAGGAGGTCGGCGAGATGTCGGTGCGCCGCCCGGCCGGCGGGCTCACCTCGGCGCTCGACCCGCTGCTGCAGGCGCTGGGCGGGATGTGGGTGGCGTGGGGGAGCGGCGAGGCCGACGCGGCCGCGGTGGACCAGGACGGGCGCATCAAGGTGCCGCCCGAGGACCCCAGCTACACGCTGCGCCGGGTGTGGCTCACGCACCACGACATCCACCGCTACTATCTGGGCTTCTCCAACCAGTTCCTCTGGCCGCTCTGCCACCTGCGCCCCGACCTCACCCGCATCCGCGCCCGCTACTGGGAGCGCTACCGGCGGGTGAACCGGCGCTTCGCCGAGGCCGTGCTGGAGGAGGTGCGGGGGAAGGAGGCGGCGGTCTGGTTCCAGGACTACCACCTGGCGCTGGCGCCGCTCTTCGTGCGCTCGCGCCGGCCGGACCTGGCGCTCGCGCACTTCTGGCACATCCCCTTCCCGCCGATCGACATCTTCCGCCTGTCGCCGCACTCGGGGTACCTGCTGCGCGGGATGCTGGCCAACGACCTGATGGGGTTCCACCTCCCGCAGTTCGCCGACAACTTCCTGCGCTGCGCGCGGCGCCTGGCGGGGGCGAAGGTGGACTGGGCGGAGCGGACGGCCACGCTGGAGGGGCACGTCTGCCACGTGGGCGACTTCCCGATCTCGATCGACGTGGAGCAGTTCCGCCAGGCGGCCGTGGCGCCGGGGGTGGAGGAGCACATGGAGCGCATCCGCCAGCGCTACGCGCCGCGCGGCGGGGCGATCGGGGTGGGGGTGGACCGGCTGGACTACTCGAAGGGGCTGCCGGAGAAGTTCAAGGCGCTGGAGTTCCTGTGGGACCGCTACCCGGAGTTCCGCGAGCGCTTCACCTACATCCAGGTGGCGGTGCCCAGCCGCAGCGACATCGAGGCGTACGACGAGCTCTCGCAGAAGGTGGACCGGCAGGTGTGGGAGGTCAACGAGCGCTTCGGCACGGCCGACTGGAAGCCGATCTCGCTGGTCAAGCAGTCGCTGCCGGCGGAGCGGCTGGCGGTGCTCTACCGGCTGGCCGACGTGTGCATCGTGAGCTCGCTGCAGGACGGGATGAACCTGGTGGCGAAGGAGTTCGTGGCCAGCCAGGTGGACCGCAAGGGGGTGCTGCTCCTCTCGGAGTTCGCGGGCGCGGCGGAGGAGATGACCGACGCCACGCTGATCAACCCGTACGACCCCGAGGGGTGCGCGCTGCAGATCCGCGACGCGCTGACGCTGCCGCCCGACGTGCGCGCGGCGACGATGGAGCGGCTGCAGGGAAGCCTGCGGACGATCTACGACTGGATGGCGCAGGTCTTCACCCGCTGGGGCGAGGTGGCGGCCGAGGCGGGGGAGACGCGCCGGCCGCCGGAGGACCTGGACGAGGACGAGATGTTCCCCGTGGGCCCGCCGCTGGGGCGCGCCTACGGGTCCGACGACTCGTAGAGCGCGAAGGGGACGCCTTCTTCCTCCAGCGCGCCGGAGAGCCGCGCGACGTCTTCGGGGAGGGTCTCGAGCGCCAGGCCGCAGCGCGCGTGGGCGGCCGGCGGGGCGGGGATCGCCTCGGCGGGGATGCCGCGCTCGCGGGCGACCTCCTCGGCCCAGAGCGCGTGGTGCGTGGTGTCGAAGGTGAAGATGCGGCGCTCGGGCTCCCGCTTCTCAGGCATGCCACGGCTTCAGGCTGGAGCCTCTGCCCCGGCCGTGCGACCAGAGCGCTGCACGAGGGCGCGTCGGGGCCGTCCGTGGCTCCGGCGCACCGTCCCGCACGCGGGGCGGCGTGCTCCGGCGGGACCTACTCGTCGAGGGTGACGACGTTCTCGGCGCGCGGGCCCTTGGGGTCCTGCACGAGGTCGAATTCCACCCGCGCACCCTGCGAGAGCGACTTGAAGCCGGTGCCCCCGATCGCCGAGTGGTGTACGAAGACGTCCTTTCCCCCGCTGTCGGGCTTGATGAAGCCGAAGCCCTTGTCGGCCATGAACCGCTCTACCGTGCCCGTCTCGCGTGCCATCGAGTCCGTCCTCTGTCGTGGTGTGGGTTCTGCCTGCCCGTGCCGTACGGAGGCTGCAAGGACTGTGCTCTCCCCAACCAGCGACCGCGGCGACTGATGGCGGACGCCCTCCGGAGCGCCTCATCCGCCGGAAGCGAGTGGCCCCGGCTCCACGCGCGGCTGATGTCGCTGTGCGAGGAAGGCTGGGAGATCTGGGACCGCTTCGACAGCAGTGTGCGCCAGCACGGGTTTCACCCCTTCGTAGCCGCCGACTACGAGTGCGTGCTGCACGCCCTGGTGGCGTTGCGCGGCCCCGGGCAGCGGTTCCTGGAGTGGGGCTCCGCGACGGGAGTCATCACCATCATGGCCGACCTGCTCGGGTTCGAAGCGTACGGGATCGAGCTCGACCGGGAACTGGTCGGCATCGCCCGCGGCCTGGCGGAGAGATACGATTCGGGGGCGCGCTTCGCCGTCGGCAGCTTCCTGCCCGCCGGCTACCGCTGGAGGCCCAGCACCGGCGACGGGCGCCTCGGCACGATCGGCGACGGTGTCTCGGCGTACCCCGAGCTGGGGCACCCGCTGGAGGACTTCGACCTGGTCTACGCCTATCCGTGGAGCGGCGAGGAGCCCCTGATGCTCGACGTCATGCGGTGCTACGGCGGCAAGGGGGCGCGTCTGCTCCTGCACGGCGACGCCGCGCCCGGCGTGCGGGTCTACCGGGGTGGCCGGCGTGAGGGTTGATCGAAGCCTGGAACGGGCGGGGATGCCCTCCTCCTCGAGCGCCACGGCCGGCCGCGACGTCTCTACGGTAGGGTCTCGAGCGCCAGGCTGCAGCGCGCGTGGGCGGCCGGCGGGGCGGGGATGGCCTCGGCGGGAATGTCGCGCTCGCGGGCGACCTCCTCGGCCCAGAGCGCGTGGTGCGTGGTGTCGAGGGTGAAGATGCGGCGCTCGGGCATGCGGTTCGGATGGCTTGCGGTGACTTCGCGCGAGTGAGGCCAGACGTGGCCCGGCTCGCTCTCCGACGTTATCTTGCAAGGCCATCTCGCCTTGCTACAGGAGGCTGAATTGCTGCGCACGATCGAAGCGATCATCGAGCCGGACGGCCGCGTCCGCCTGCTGGAGCCGATCAGCGTCCCCGTTGCGCGCCGGGCGCTGGTCACCGTGCTGGACGAGTCGGCGGAGCCTGCCGACCTGACGGCCCTGCTGAGCGAGCCCTCGCTGGCTTCCGACTGGACCCGCCCTGAAGAGGATATTGCGTGGCAGCACCTGCAAGGGGCGGCGTAGTACTCGTCCCGTTCCCTTTTTCCGACCTATCACAAACCAAGCTGCGCCCGGCCGTGGTCCTCGCTGCCGCCGGACGCGGCGACTACGTGCTCTGCCAGGTTACCAGCAATCCATACGGCGACCTCCGGGCGGTCGAGCTGACACAGGAAGATTTCTCCAGCGGATCGCTTCAACTCACCAGCTATGCGCGTCCGGGGAAGCTGTTCACGGCGAGCGAGCAGCTGATCCACCGTCAGGTCGGGTTGCTCACACCGGCGGCGCTGGACCGCATTATCGACGTCACGATCCGGCTCCTGCACGCGCTAGGTTAGCTTCGGACTCTCCTCGCGTCCATGAAGGATCGTCCATTTCTGAACCACCTTTCATGATCATCAAGCTCGTTCGCCACGGCCAGTCGACGGCCAACACCGGCGAGGTCATACCGGGCGAGGTCGGCGACCACACCGTGGCGCTGACGGCGCTCGGCCACGAGCAGGCCCGGGAGGCGGGGCGGCGGATCGGGCCGGCGTTCCTGGAGGGGGCGCTGGCGTACTGCTCGCCGTTCCGGCGGGCCCGCGAGACGATGGCCGGGGTGCTGGCCGGCGCGGGGGGCGACGCTGGGGCCGTGCGGGTGTACGAGGACCCCCGCCTGCGCGAGGTGGACCACGGGTACGTCGACGCCGACGCGCAGGAGGGGCTGCGCCGGACGCACGGCTGGTTCTACTACCGGTTCAACGGGGGCGAGAGCCCGGCCGACTGCTACGACCGCACGTCGGCGTTCCTGGAGAGCCTGATGCGGCAGGCCGCCCGGAAGCGGGCGGAGCGGGTGCTGGTGGTGACGCACAGCCTCACGATCCGCTGCTTCGTCATGCGCTTCCTGCACCTGACGGTCGAGGACTTCGACCGCATGGCGGGGCTGGCGAACGGCGCGGTGGTCACCCTGGCCCGCAGGGAGGAGCTGCGGTCGCCGGTGTTCACGTCGGGCCGCTGGGGGGTGGTGGACCTGCCGCTGCGGCCGGCCCCGGACCCGGCGGGTGCGCCCGGAGACCCCGCCCGGGGTCCCGTACCAGCATGACGGTGATGATCATGACGACGGCTCCCGACCGGACCGAGGCGGCGGAGTACTACTTCACCTACATCGGCCAGGTCCCCGCGGGCGACATCCGCGAGATCCTCGACACGCAGGCGGGGGAGACGCTCGCGCTGCTGGAAGGGATCTCCGAGGAGGAGTCGCTCCGCCGCTACGCGCCCGGCAAGTGGAGCATCCGCCAGGTGGCGAGCCACGTGAACGACACGGAGCGCGCCTTCGTGTTCCGCGCGCTCTGGTTCGCGCGCGGGTTCGACACCCCGCTCCCCAGCTTCGACCAGGACGTCGCGATCGCCGCGGCGGGCGCGGACGAGCGGCCGTGGAGAAGCCACGTGGACGAGTTCCGCTCCGTCCGCGCGGCGACGCTGTCCTTCTTCCGCAACCTTCCGGAGGACGCCTGGTCGCGGCGGGGCGTCGCCAGCGGGAACCCGTTCACGGTGCGCGCGCTCGCCTGGATCGTGGCCGGACACGTCACGCACCACGGCACGATCCTGCGGGAGCGGTATCTGTCAACGCGGCCGGGTAGGCGGGAACCGGGATGATCTCCGACCCGCAGCGGGACCACGAGGTGCCGGACGGACAGATTCATTGACGTGCGTTTGCCGGCCATTCAAACTGCCCGACGGCCGCTGTCCACCTCCGAGCCGGAGCCGCTATCGATGACCGATGTCTCGGCCGCTTCCGAACCATCCCCCGCGTGGTCTCGCCTGCTGCGTCCGAACCAGTGGGTGCGCGTGCAACTGCCCGGGGGCCCCGTGGAGGGCTTGCTCATTCGCGCGGATGCCGGGGAGGTGGTCCTGCGAGACGACCAGGGGAGAGTGCAGAGCTTTCCTTTCCACGGCATCGAAGCGCTCTCCGTGCTGCGCCTCGGGGTGCGCCTCGGGCCGCGCCGCCTGGCGCTCTTCGGGGCGCTGGTGGCAGTTGCGTGCGCCTGGGACGAGCTGATCATCGAGCGCGACCCGGTCTGGCAGGTCCTCCTGCAGATCCTTATGGTGGGCGGCGTGATGGCAGCGCTGGGAGCAGCTTTCGGCATGCTGCTGTTCGGGTGGAAGGAGATTCATCCCGCAGCCCGGGATCGCGAGTAGCGCGGCACGCCGGCGGAGCTTCGTCCTCCGTGAGGACTGAAATGGGGCTGGACTCGGTGGAGTTCATCATGGCCGTGGAAGCGGCCTTCGGAATCGACATCCCCGACGCGGAGGCGGAGCGGGTCCAGACGCCGCGCGACCTTATCGGCTACCTGACCCGCCGCCTGCCGATGTCCGATGCCGCGGCGCCCGTCTGCCTCAGCCGCAGGGCGTTCTACCGCGCGCGCCGGGCGTGCGTCGTTCGGTTCGGCCACCCGCGCGACGTGCTCGGTCCCGGCACGCCCCTGCTCGCCGTCCTGCCCGAGGCGGGACGCCGCACGCACTGGAAGGCGCTGCGCGGCGACCTGGGCGTGGAAGTGTGGCCGATGCTGCTGGGCCCCGTCACCCGGCACTTCCTGGGCGGCGTCGAGACCCTGGGACAGCTCGCGGGGACGGTGGCGACGCAGAACGCCGCGGCCCTGCGGCGCCCGGACGAGCCCTGGTCGCCCGCCGAGGTCGAGCGCCTCGTGGTCGCACTGATCGAGATGGAACTCGGCGTGGACATGCGCCGCTTCACGCTGGATTCCAGCTTCGTCCACGACATGGGCGTGGATTGACCTTTGGGGCTGCGGAGCTTTGGGCGCGGCGTGGCATCGCCAGCGGGAACACGTTCACGGTGCGCGCGCTGGCCTACATCGTGGCTGGGCCACAGCACGATCCTGCGAGAGCGGTATCTCTCTCGAGTGGTTGAGTAAACGTGAGGTTTCGGTGCCGTTGACAATTCCTTGAGCTACGAGCGTGTAGCATTCGCTGGCGTACGAACGCGCTTGTAAGCAACATACTCGACCAGTGCTGATTGGTAGCAATGGCTAACAAGCGCGGCTTGCCGTGGCGCGAGTACCCGGACATACTATATGTGTATGGACTACCAAGACCGCATTACCATCGACCCTGAAGTGCGCTTCGGGAAGCCGTGTGTGCGCGGGACGCGCATCACCGTAGGTGACGTGCTGTCCTACCTCGCCGGTGGGATGAGCGAGGACGAGATCCTGTCCGACTTCCCGCAGTTGAGTCGTGACGATATTCGCGCCTGCCTGGCCTTCGCCGCTGAGCGAGAGCGACGGCTGCTGGTGAGTCTCCCCGCCGCCTGAGTTCGCCATTCCAACACAGTGCAACTGCTCTTCGACGAGAACCTCTCGGCGATCTTGGTGCGTCGGCTGACCGATGTTTACCCGGGCTCGGCGCACGTGGAGGACCTCGGGTTAATGGGCGCAGCCGACCGGGTGATCTGGGCACAGGCGGCGAGCGAAGGCTTCGTGCTCGTTACCAAGGACGAGGACTTCCACCGCCTGAGCGTACTCTTGGGCCCGCCGCCGAAGGTGATCTGGATCCGGCTCGGCAACTGTACGACTGCGGACGTTGCGCGCCTGCTCCGGGTGCGCTACGACCAGGTCGTGCGGTTTGTTGAGAGCGAGGAGATGGCATTTCTGGCACTGGGCTGACTGGCCCATCTTGCATATTCGTTTTGGCCTTGCGCGCCAATCCCGCCTTCGGCTAATCTCCGCTGCCTATTACGCTGTTGTAACACCTGCGGACCTCAGCCGTCGATCTCGTGAATTTTCCGTCCGTCAGGGAGCAGCTGGACGAGATCCAGCGCGACACGCTGGAGATCGTTCCGGTCGAGGAGCTGGAGCGCAAGCTGGAGCGCTCCGCGAAGACCGGCCAGCCGCTCGTCGTCAAGCAGGGGTTCGACCCCACGCGGCCGGACCTGCACATCGGCCACGCCGTAAGCTTGCGCAAGCTGCGCACATTCCAGGAGCTGGGGCACGACGTGGTGTTCGTGATGGGCGGCTACACCGCCATGATCGGCGACCCCAGCGGCCGGAGCGACCTGCGCCCGCCGCTCACCGAGGAGCAGGTGGAGGAGAACAGCCGCACCTACGCCGAGCAGATGTTCAAGGTGCTCGACCCGGCGAGGACGCGCATCGAGAACAACGCGAAGTGGCTCAAGCCGCTGCAGCTCAAGGACATCCTGGAGATCACCAGCCAGTACACGGTGGCGCGCATGCTGGAGCGCGACGACTTCCAGAAGCGCTACCGCGAGCAGCGGCCCATCTCCATCGTGGAGTTCCTCTACCCGCTGATGCAGGCGTACGACTCGGTGGTGCTGAAGGCCGACGTGGAGCTGGGCGGGAGCGACCAGAAGTTCAACCTGCTGGTGGCGCGCGCCCTCCAGCCGCACTGGGGCCAGGAGCCGCAGGTGTGCCTGCTGATGCCACTGCTGCGCGGCACCGACGGCGAGGCGAAGATGTCGAAGTCGTACGACAACTACGTCGGCGTCAGCGACCCGCCCGAGCAGCAGTTCGGCCGCACCATGTCCATCCCCGACCACCTGCTGGAGGAGTGGTACCAGCTGGCGTCCGGGCTGCGGGGCGAGGCGCTCCAGGCGGCGGTCGAGGAGGCGAAGCGCGACCCCTACCGCGCCAAGCGCCGCCTGGGCGGGCTGATCGTGGAGCAGTACCACGGCCCGGGCGCCGCCCGCGCCGCCGAGGAGGCGTTCGACGCGCTGTTCAAGCGCCACGAGATCCCCGACGACATCCCCGAGCTCGCGCTGTCGCCGGGCGACGCCGAGCTGGGGGCGCAGGACGGGCAGGTGCTGGTCACGAAGCTGCTGGTGCGCACGGGGCTGGTCTCCTCCGGCGGCGACGCGCAGCGCCAGATCCAGCAGGGCGCCGTCTCGGTGGACGGCGAGAAGGTGGCGGACCGCATGGCGCGCGTCCCCACGTCGGGCGAGGTCGTGCTCCAGCGCGGCAAGCGCCACTTCGCCCGCGTGCGCTGGACCTGAGCGGCCGCCACGCAGACGCGAGACGGCCCGGCGCGCCGCGCGCCGGGCCGTCCGTCGTGTGTGCCCAGCATGGACAGTGGTCAGGAGGTGAAAGTCCTCCCGGAACTTGGTCGTAGGGACCGAAGCGAGCCGCAAGGCGCCGACCGCGAGGGGAGCGCTGAAAGAAGCGGGGTAGCGAACCCGTCGAGCCGAC
>DASVWD010000062.1 GCA_036389795.1 Longimicrobium sp. | reverse complement strand
CTCGGCTTGCGTGTGCCCCTGCGAGATGAGCCAGAGGGCCTGGAAGTGGTTGCGCTCTGACCGGTCCGTCGCCGCCTGGAAGCGCTGCTTCAGCTGCTCCGGCGTCAGGTGCGTCTCCAGCTTGGTTCGGCGCGCCATCAGATCCTCCGAGTCACAGGGGACAGGACCCTCCTCCTCGGACCTCTAAGATGTCACGCCGGATACTGAATATCCAGAACTTTGCTATGAAAAATGGTATCACGCAGAGCAGCAGAGTCGGCAGAGAAACACCGTCGTTCTCTGCTGCTCTCCGTGATTTCTTGCTGTTGCCGGTCAGGCCGCCACGGTGCTGCGCCGGCCGAACAACGACGCGATGGCGCCGCCGATGGCGCCCGCGACGATGCCGCTCACCGTGGCGATCACCAGGACGATCGCCGTGACGTCGCCCAGGGCCAGCGAGACCAGCACGCCGAGCAGGGCGCAGACCGCCCCGGCCACGGCGCCGCCGCCCGCCGAGGGGCCCAGCGGCGCACGCGCCAGCACGCCGTAGATCACGCCCGCCACCAGCGAGAGCAGCGTCCCCACCAGCGCGAACTGGGCGGCCACCGCGGGTACGCTGTGGCCGATCACCACCATCGCCACCTGCAGGGCGGTGCCGATCGCGGTGGCGGTGAACATGGCGTTGCGAGGGTTCGTCGACATCTTTCCTCCACGAAGGGTGGGTAGGAGGCGGGCGGGCCGCCAGGGTGGCGCTTCTCCTGATGGGTGGTCGGGACTATCCGGCGGGCGTGGGGCTCGCCGCGGCCGCCTCGGCCTGCAGCGCGGCGAAGTAGCGGTGGAGCTGGCCCACGCAGGCGTCGAACGGGCCGATCTCGCGGTGCGTGCGCGCCTGCATCACCCCGCCCTCCATCGTGGTCAGGATGAACTGCGCGAGCGCGTGGCGGTCCAGGTCGGCGGGAAGGCGGGCGCCGGCGTCCGTCAGGCAGCGCTCCACGGCGGCCGTCCACGCGGCGAAGTTGGCGGCCATCCGCTCGCGCACCGGCGGGTCGGGCTCGTGCAGCTCCAGCGCGAGCGAGCCGATCGGGCAGCCGTAGAAGCAGTCCGTCTCCACCAGCAGCCCGCGGTACCTGGCCAGCAGGGCGAAGACGCGCTCGAGCGAATCGTCCACCCCCTCCCACGCCGGGTCCAGGAGCATGGGGTGGATCCCCGCCAGGTAGCGGTCGAGCACGGCCGCCAGCAGGTCCTGCTTGGTGGGGAAGAAGTGGTACAGGCTCCCCGCGTTGGCGTCGGCCGCCTTCAGGACGTCGGCGATGCTGGTGGAGTTGTAGCCCTTCTCCCAGAAGAGCCGCATGGCCGCGTCCACCAGCCGCTCGCGCGTGGCCTGCGCGTGCATCGTCTCTTCTTCCCCTTCGCCCCGGTCCCGCTCAGCTCCGGCGGCCGCGGGTGCGCTCCCACCACGGCTTGAAGGCTTCCACCAGGAAGTGGCGCCACACCTGCTGGACCACCTGCGGCCAGCCTTCCTGCATCTCGCCCACGCCGCGCAGCTTGAGCGTGAGCTGCGTGCTGTCGCCGCGCTGGGTGAACTCGAAGGTGTGCACCATGCTGAAGGCGTTCCCCGCCAGCCCCAGCGGCCCCTCGAAGCGCAGCACCCTGCCGCGCTCGACGTAGGTGACCACGGCGTGGCGCGCGCCGTTGCCCGCCGAGTCGAACACCTCGCAGAAGCAGCCGCCGACGCGGGGCTCGATGTACAGCCGCAGCGGGTTCTCCTTGAAGTGGTGGTCCCACCAGGGGAGCACGTCGCCCGTGAAGCCGTCGAACACCTCGGCGGGCGTGCCGGGGACGGTGATGCTCTGCTCGAAGCCGAAGCCGCCGAGGGTCAGCGTCTGCGGCTGCGCGGTCTGCGCCGCGCCCACCGTCGGGACGGCGAGCAGGGCGAGCGCGAGGGCGAAGCGGGTGCGGTTCATCGGCCGGGGACGGAAGTGCACGAAGTGGTCAGTTGAACGCTCAACCAAGTAATGCCGGACGGACGGCTGCCTGTCAAGAACCGTGAAGTCCGGATGCAAAGGGGCCCCGAGTGGGACCCCTTCTTCCGTCGACGCCGGCCGGGGTTACCAGTCCCGGCCCATGTTGTTCAGGCCGCCCGTCCCGCGAGCGTGGTCCGTCCCGAGCGAGTCGTCCTCGCGGCTCTCGCGGTCGATCCTGCCGCCGTGATGCGAGGAGCCCTCCATCTCCGAGTCGTCGTGGCGCGGCGAGCCCTCCATCCGGCCCATGTCCCCGGGCTGCATGTCGCGCGTGGGGGTCATGTCCGCGGGGCGGTCGTAGCCGGAGCCGCCCTCGCGCTGGCTGGCGCGCATCATGGCGTCGCTGGTGCCGCCGTCGGCGTGGGTGGCGGGCATCATCCCCTCGCGCTCGCTCCCCTGCATGGCGTCGCGCTCCACCTCGCCGCCCTGCATTCCCTCGCGCTCCACGGCGCCCTCGTGGACGTTCTCGCGGTCCATCCCGCCGCCCTGCATGCCCTCGCGCTCGACCGAGCGGCCGGCGCCGTGCATCGAGTCGCGGTCGGTCCCCATCCCGCGCTCGCTCATCCCCTCGCGCTCCACCGGGGTCTCATCCATCTCCCGCTCGACCATCCCCGGGTTCTCGTTGCGGTCCATGTCACCTCCTCCGTTGAAGTCGCTCCGCCGTCCCTCGGCGGGGAATGGAGGTGGTTGCAAATAGCGTTCCTGTAATAATTTAGATGAAATCTGCGTTTGCGTCTGAACCACGGGTCTGGGCATGTCCCTCCGCTGCGCTCCGGGCCGGGCTGCGCGCGCGGTAGGGCACGATACGACCGTGCCCAACCGCGCCGGGCCACCGCCGCCACGAAACCCCTGTGGCGGCGGCGTCCCGGCCCTCCGGGCGCGCATCCCTCATGCGGAACTGCGAGGAGACAGGGGACAGGTTACAGGGAACAGCCACCCAACCCCGTCGTGACGGCTCGATCCCGCGCCCCGCCCGTATCGAGCGAAGCGAGGAGGTCCCTCCCCCAGGCTGTTTTTGGGGGAGGGACAGGCGCCTCAGGCGCCAGGGAGAGGGCCCCCGCGCGGCGCTCGCCATCCGGCACGATGCCTCGTCGAGACCCATCCTCCGAAACGGCCTACACCAGCCAGCGCACCGCCAGGTCCGCCACCCGCCGCGCCAGGCCGCCGGAGTACTTCGCGCGCAGGTAGGCGTCGGCGGCGCGCTTCAGGCTCTCAGGGTAGGTGGGGTAGACGTGGATCATCCCCGAGAGGTCCGAGAGCTTGAGCCGGTGGCGCACGGCCAGCACGGCCTCGTGGATCGTCTCCCCCGCGCGCGGGCCGACGACGTGCGCGCCCACGATGCGGCCCCTGGGGTCCAGCACCATCTTCGTGAGCCCCTCCGGCTCGCCGTCGCACACGGCGCGGTCCAGCGAGTGGTGCTCGTAGCGGAAGACGCCCGCCCTGTCCCCCCAGCGCTCGCGCGCCTCGGCCTCCGTCAGCCCCACGCGCGCCACCTCCGGCTCCGTGTAGGTGCACCACGGCACCACGCGGTAGTCCACCTTGCGGCGGACCGGGAAGAGCGCGTTCGGCGCGGCGATGCGGGCCTGGTAGTCGGCCACGTGGGTGAAGCGGTAGGGGCCCACCACGTCCCCCGCCGCCCAGACGTTCGCCACCGAGGTGCGCAGCGACTCGTCCGCGACGATCCCCTTCGGCAAGCACTCGACGCCGATCGCCTCCAGCCCGAATCCCTCCACGTTCGCCCGCCGCCCCGTGGCCACCAGGATCTCCTCCGCGCGGTGCTCCGCCTCCCCGCCCGGCCCGCGCACGGCGACCACCTTCCGCCCGTCCTCCACCCGCACCGCCGCCGCCCTCGCCCCCAGGCGCAGGGCGATCCCCTCGCGCTCGAGCTGGCCCTGCAGGACGGCGGCGACCTCCGGGTCCTCGCGGTCGAGCAGGTGCGCCGCCGAGCTCACCACCGTCACCCGCGACCCCAGCCGCGCGAACGCCTGCGCCATCTCCACCCCGATCGGCCCGCCGCCCAGCACCAGGAGCGACTCGGGGAGACGGCCGAGGCTCCACACCGTCTCGTGCGTCAGGTAGCCGGCCTCCTCCAGCCCGGGGACGTCGGGGACGGCCGTGCGCGACCCCGTGGCGACGATCCAGCGCTTCGCCCGGACCCGCCGCCCGTCCACCTCCGCCTCGTCGGGGGAGAGGAAGCGGGCGCGGCCCTCCACCACGTCCACGCCCATCCCCCGGAAGCGCTGCGGCGAGTCGTGCGGCTCGATCGCCGCGATGGCGCCCCGCACGCGCTCCATCACCCGCGCGAAGTCCGCCGCGCCGCCGCCGACGTCGAGCCCGAACTCCGCCGCGCGGCGCACCGCCGCCAGCACCGCCGCCGAGCGGATGATCGCCTTGGACGGCACGCAGCCGGTCCACAGGCACTCGCCGCCCAGGCGGTGCTGCTCCACGAGCGCCGTCTTCGCCCCGATCCCCGCCGAGACGGCCGCCGACACCAGCCCCGCCGTCCCTCCCCCGATGACCGCCAGGTCGTAGCGTTCCAAGAGGTTGCCTCGCGTCGACGCGAACCCGGTCCTCACGCTTGTCCGCGGCCGGACGTGGCACGGCGGGTGCGCGAAGTGTATCTATATAGCGCACATTCCCGCAGAAGCGAGGAGCGGTTTCTCCCGAGGAGCGGAAGCGGTATGGCCGTCACCTGGAAGCGACTGGACACCGACGTGTGGCGCACCCGCGCGGAGCGGGCCTGGCGGCGCCTGCGCGAGGCCTGGGGCGACCGGCACGAGCGGAAGATCGTGGCCGGGCTGGCCGCGGTGAGCCTGGGCGCCTGCTCCACCGGCGCCCTGGCCGCCGCCTGGACGCGCGCCTGCTCGGGGACCTGCCCCACCGCCCAGCAGGTGCAGGACTTCTCGCCCCGGCAGTCCAGCCAGGTGCTCGACGCGCGCGGCAACCTGCTGGGCTCGTTCTCGCGCGAGCGGCGCACCGTCATCGACATCCGCACGCTGCCGCGCTACGTGCCGATGGCGTTCGTCTCCGTCGAGGACGAGCGCTTCTTCGAGCACGAGGGGGTGGACCCGATCCGCGTGGTGGGCGCCATCCGCGACAACATCGTGGGCGGCTTCGGGGCCTCGGGCGGCAGCACCATCACCATGCAGCTCGCCCGCAACCTCTTCCCCCAGCAGCTCCCGCCGGGGGAGAAGAGCATCCGCCGCAAGCTGGCCGAGGTCAAGCTGGCGCTGGAGATGGAGCGCAGCCTCTCCAAGCGGCGCATCCTGGAGCTGTACCTCAACCACATCTACCTGGGCGCCGGCGCCTACGGCATCGAGGCCGCCGCCCGCACCTACTTCAACAAGCCGGCCTCGCAGCTCTCCCTCCTCGAGGCCGCCACCCTGGCCGGGCTCCCCCAGGCGCCCAGCGCCTACAACCCGCGCGAGCACCCCGACCGCGCCCAGCGGCGGCGCAACCACGTGCTCGACCGCATGGCCGCCAACGGCGTGATCTCGCCCGAGCAGGCCGCGCGCGCCAGGGCCCAGCCGCTGGTGCTGCCGCCCCCGCGCGGCGCCATCCGCGCCCCCTACTTCGTGGAGCAGGTGCGGCGCGAGCTGGAGGCGCAGTTCGGCGAGCTGCTCTACACGGGGGGCCTCAGGATCCACACCGGGATCGACCCCGTGCTGCAGGAGACCGCCGAGAAGGCGCTGGAAGAGCACCTGCGCTCGATCGAGCGGGGGCAGCACGGCCCCTACCGGCACCCCACCTACGAGGCGTACACCCGCTCGCTGAAGGCCGGCGCCGCCGCCGGGCCCACCACCCCGTACCTGCAGGGGGTGGTGATGGTGATGGACCCCCGCAGCGGCGTGGTGCGCGCCCTGGTGGGCGGGCGGGACTTCCGCCAGTCGCAGTTCAACCGCGCCACGCAGGCGCTCCGCCAGCCGGGCTCGTCGTTCAAGCCGTTCGTCTACGCCGCCGCGCTGGAAGACGGCAAGTCGCCGCTGTACTCGGTCTCCGACGGGCCGCTCTCGATCCAGACGGGCGGCACGGTCTGGAGCCCCAAGAACTACGACGGCAGCTACGGCGGGTACGTGACGCTGCGCTCGGCGCTCCGGAACTCGCGCAACCTGGCCACCATCCGCCTGGGGCGCGAGACGGGGATCGAGAAGGTGCGCGGCCTGGCCGAGCGCGCCGGGATCGGCACCCGCATCCCCGGGTGGCCCTCGGTGTACATCGGCGCCGCGGCCGTCTACCCGGCCGACATGATCGCCGCCTACGCAACGTTCGCCAACGGCGGCTACCGGGTGGAGCCGCGCTACGTCGTGCGCGTCGAGGACCACCAGGGGAAGCTCCTCTGGCAGCCGCCGCAGTACCCCGAGCCCACGGTGGACCCGGCCGTCGCCTGGATCCTCACCGACATGCTGCGCGAGGTGGTGGACCGCGGCACCGGCTACCTGGCGCGCGACCCGGCCGTGGGCGGGCTCAGCTACGACGTCCCCGCCGCGGGGAAGACGGGGACCACCAACGACAACACGGACGTCTGGTTCGTGGGCTACACCCCGGACCTGCTGGCGGGCGTCTGGCTGGGGCTCGACCACCCGCAGACCATCATGGCGGGGGCCACCGGGGGGACGCTGGCGGTGCCGGTGTGGGCCCGCGTTATGCGTAGGGCGTACCTGGGGCGCAAGCCCCCCGAGGCCTGGAAGCGCCCGCCGGACGTGGTGATGCGCCGCATGAGCGGCGGGCGGGTGCTCTCGGCGGACTGCCCCTGGGGCGGCACCCTGGACTACTTCGCCGCCCGGCACGCGCCCGAGGCCTCGTGCCCCGGCCCCCGCTCCGACGGCGGGTTCGTTGACCCCACGCCGGAGCTCCCCGGCCGGCCGGTGTTCCCCGGCCAGGCCCGGGTCCCGCGCCCCGAAGACTACGTGAACCCACCCCCGCCGCCGGCACAGGAGGGCAGAAGGCCGTAAAAGCGAGCTGACACGCGCTCCACCGGCGGGGAACCGAGAGCGAAAGCAGGATGAACCGCAAGCTCAAGATCGCGCTCCTCGCCGTGGCCGCGCTGCTCGTTTCCGGCTTCGCCTGGCTCTGGTTCGCCCCCTGCGGCTTCGGCGGGTGCGCCCCCGTCACCGAGCTGGAGAAGTTCGAGGCCGAAGGCTCGGAGCTGCTCGACAAGGACGGCGAGCCCTTCGGCACCCTGGCCACCGTCAACCGGCGCGTGGTCCCCCTCGACTCGCTCCCCGAGTACCTCCCCAGGGCCTTCCTGGCCGTGGAGGACCGCCGCTTCTTCGACCACGGCGGCGTGGACTGGAAGCGCTTCTTCGGCGCGCTCTTCCGCAACGTCAGGGCGGGCGGGGTGGAGCAGGGGGCCAGCACCATCACCATGCAGCTGGCCCGGAACCTCTTCCCCGAGCGGCTCGACTACCGCTCGAGGTCGCTCCGGCGCAAGGTGATGGAGGTGCGCATCGCGCGGCAGATCGAGCGCAAGTTCGACAAGCGCAAGATCCTGGAGCTGTACCTCAACCACATCTACCTGGGCGAGGGCGCCTACGGCGTCGAGGCCGCCGCGCAGACCTACTTCGGCAAGTCCGCCGCCGACCTCACCCTCGCCGAGGCCGCCGTGCTGGGCGGCCTCCCCGTCTCGCCCTCGCGCATCAACCCCCGCGAAGACCGCCAGGCGGCGCTCAGGCGCCGCAACCTGGTGCTGCGCGAGATGGCGAAGGCCCGCTACGTGAGCCAGGCCGACGCCGACCAGGCGCTCTCGACCCCGATCCGGCTGCGCCGCGCCACGGCCCCGGCCGGGAGCGGCGCGTACTTCATCGAGCGCGTGCGCCACGAGCTGGAGGAGCGCATGGGCGAGCGCGTCTACACGGCGGGCCTGCGCGTCCACACCACCTTCGACCCCGCCGCCCAGCGCGCCGCCGAGGAGGAGGTCGCGCAGCAGCTGGCGGCCATCGAGGCCGGGCGCTTCGGGGCGTACCGGCACCCCACCTACGCGCGGACCAGGGGCGAGACCGAGGACGGCGTCACCCCGTACCTGCAGGGGATGGCGATGGTGATGGACGCGCGCACCGGCGCCGTGCGCGCGCTGGTGGGCGGGCGCGACTTCGAGGACTCCAAGTACGACCGCGCCTTCCAGGCGCGCCGCCAGCCCGGCTCCGCCTTCAAGCCCTTCGTCTACCTGGCCGCGCTGCAGCGGGGGATCCCCCCCACGCAGGTGTACCAGGACGCGCCCGTGCGGATGGTTTTGACCGGCGGGCAGGTGTGGGCGCCGCGCAACTACACGGGCCGCTACGACGGGCCCATGACCATGCGCGAGGCGCTCACCCGCTCCAAGAACTCCGTCACCGTGCGGGTGGCCGAAGAGGTGGGGATGGACGAGGTGATCCAGACCGCGCACGAGCTGGGGATCTCCACCGACATCCCCGACGTCCCCGCCACCGCGCTGGGCGCCGCCGAGGTGCGCCCGGTGGAGCTGGTCTCCGCGTACGCCGCCTTCGCCAACGGCGGCGTGCTGGTGACCCCCACCGTGCTGCGCCGCATCGAGACTCGCGACGGCGAGGTGCTGTGGGAGGACACGGGCGAAGGCGCGGGCCGGCGCGTGCTGGACCCGGCCGAGGCGTTCGTGCTCACCACGCTCTTGCGCGACGTGGTGGACCGGGGGACGGGCACCCCGGTGCGCGCCGCCGGCTTCCGCGGCCCCGCGGCCGGGAAGACGGGGACCACCAACTCGGCCACCGACGTGTGGTTCGTGGGCTACACCCCCGACCTGGTGGGCGCCGTCTGGTTCGGCTTCGACCACCCCGAGCCGATCGTCCCCGGCGCCTCGGGCGGCACCATGGCCGCGCCGGTGTGGGGGCGCATCATGAGCCGCGTGTACGCCGGCCGGCGCATGCCGCTGGAGTGGGGGCCGCCGCCGGGCGTGGTGAGCGAGCAGGTGGACCGGCGCACGGGGATGGCGATGGACGCCAGCTGCCCGCCCACCGGCGAGACGTACACCGAGTACTTCGTGCACTCGCTCCCGCCGCGGCGCACCTGCTACCCGATGGCGCCCTACCCCGGGATGGCCATGGGCGACTCGGCGTGGTACGACGAGGAGTGGGGCGGCTACGCCTACGACGACACCACCGGGGCGAGCGACCTGGAGCAGCGCGGCGTCTACTGGCCCGAGCTGGAGGAGCGGCGCCGCCGCCGCGGCGAGGGCGTGGCCCCGCCCGCGCCGCTGCCGGGGAGCGTCGAGGCCCCCGTGGTGGTGCCGCCCACCGCGCCGGCCACCCCCCCGCGCACGGCCACGGACGGCCGCCGCCGCCCGCCGCGCACCGCGGTGACGCCTCCGCCTCCCCCGCCCGCCGTCGCGGAAGGGGACGGCGACCCGGCGCCGCCCAAGGTGCTGGGCCGCCCGGTGAGCCCCGCGCCGCCGCCGTCCCCGTCGCCCGCTCCTCCGCCTCCGCCGCCGCCGGACAGCTCCGGCGCGGGGGCGGCGCCGTAGAGGTACGCCAGACGGTGGAAGGACCGCGGATCGGCCGCCGATCCGCTGTCCTCCCGAGGGGCGCGGCAGCGACCCGGGGGATCTGCCCGCCCCCCACGGGTGGCTCGCTCCCGGCGCGGCTGGCGGGCGCTCCGGACCGCCGGCGTCCCGTACCGGGCCGGACGAGGCGCATCCCCGATTCGGCGCGGTGAAACCTGGGGAGCGCTTCGGGGTTGTAGTGGCGCCCGCGCTTCCCCGGGAGACGCGGGCGCTCCGCTCCAGAGACGGCCCGCGCGCTCGCGCCGGGCCGACTTTCCCCAGCACGGAGAAGCATTCCGGTGAACCGACTTTCGCGGGCGGCGGCGCTCGCCGTCACCTTCCTGGCCGTGCCCGCCGCGCTCGCGGCGCAGCAGCGGCAGATGAGCACCCGCCCGCCCTCGCCGTCCGCCACCGCCGAGGCCGCCGCGCGCACCTGGTTCAACGAGCTGCAGCGGATCAGCGCGCGGCTGCAGGCCGCGCACAACCGCGCCATGCAGGACGCGCAGCTGCGCACCGCGCAGGAGGCCTTCATGCGCGACGTGAAGGCGGCCATGCAGCGGCAAGACCCCGGCCTGGACGCCCTGGCCGGGCGCGTGCGGCAGATCCAGGCCGAGGGCGCCGCCGCCCAGCAGCGCGGCGACCGGGTGCGGCTCCGCGAGCTCAACCGCGAGCTGTCGCAGATCCAGGCGCGCTTCATGGCCGCGCAGCAGGCCGTGATGCGCCAGCCGGCCATCGCCCAGCGGGCGCGTGTGCTGGAAGAGCAGCTGCACAGCCGCATGGTGCAGGTGGAGCCCGAGACCGACCGCCTGATCGAGCGCGGCAAGGATCTGCAGCTGCGCCTGATGCGCGCCACCGGCCGCGCCCCCCAGGGCGCGCTCCCCGGCCAGCCCACCTCCCGCCCGCCGCAGTAGTCCTCGCGAGCGGTCGGTGATGGATGACGAGAGAGGGCCCCCGCAGCCGGCGCGGGGGCCCTCTTCGCACTTTCACTTTCGCACTCTCGCACTCTCGCACTTCGCACTGCGGGTTTGGGCGTGTCCCTCCGCTGCGCTCCGGGCCGGGCTGCGCGCGCGGTAGGGCACGATACGACTGTGCCCAACCGCGCCGGGCCACCGCCGCCACGATACCCCTGTGGCGGCGGCGTCCCGGCCCTGTCGGGCGCGCATCCCTCACGCGGATCTCGTCGCCCCGATGAATTTCGTAGGGGCGAGCCTGCGAGTCCGCGGAGGCTGCTCCGACACGTCAGCCCGCCTCTCTCGCATGACCTGGCGTCCGCCGGTCGAGGCAGGCCTCGCCCCTACGAAAACCGTCCGTCTCCGCGCCGCGCCCCTCGTAAAGTCCACCCTCTCCCGAAGTTGGGAGAGGGTTGCCGCTCTCAGGCGGCGGGTGAGGGCCCCGCGCCGGAGCCGGCCGGAAGGTCAACCGCCCACCCCCGCCGGGCCGCCGATTTCCACGCCGGTGAGGTCCACCGCGCCCGGCGCGGGGAGCACCCCGAGCTGCGCCAGCATCGACAGCGCGTCGAAGTAGGTGCGCCCGCGCGCGATCTTCTCGCCCCGCACCTCCCACGCGTCGTGGAAGCGGATCTCCACGCGGCGCCCCGTGGGCGGGATCGTCCCCGCCGGCCCGGCGAGCGGCCCCGTGTGCGTGCCGCGGCCCACGAACTCCACCGCCGCGCCGGTCTCGTCCGCCTTGAGGCCCGCCACCTCCACCGCGCTGTCGGGGAACGCCGCCGCCCAGCCCTTCAGGAAGGCCACGAAGCCCTCGCGGCCGCGGAACACCTGCCCGGTGGCCACGTTGACCAGCTCCGCGTCCTCCGCCACCAGCGACGCGCTGCGGTCGAAGTCGCGCGCGTTGTACGCGTCGTAGACGGTGCGCACCAGGTCCCGGATCTCCTGCGTCGTCATCTCTCGCCTCCTCTCGGTTCGGGTCTGCAGTGACGCGGGAGGTACGGCGCGGGCGCGCGGGCGGATTTCGAAAGATCGATACGGGGTACGCGGCGGCGGACCTCGCGCTACGTACCACGTACCCCGTACTCCGTACCCGCCGTCACCCGCTGGCTTGCCGCGTGCAGGCGGGAGTGCTAGCATTTCCCGCTTTCGCCCCCCGCCGCGGGCGCGGGCGGCGGGAGGCTTTTCCCGAACCCACGAAGCACGCACGCATGGCTACCACGCTGAACCCCGCCGAGGCGGCCGCCCCGTCGTTCGGGCACGAGAGCCGGTACGGGCTCGACCGGCACGGCATCCGCAACCCCGGCGCGGTCTTCTGGAACCTGAACCCCGTCGAGCTGGTGGAGCACGCCATCCGCCGCGGCGAGGGGATCCTGGTGGACGGCGGGCCCTTCAACGCCGTGACCACGCCGCACACCGGCCGCTCGCCCAACGACCGCTTCATCGTGCGCGAGCCCTCGTCCGAGGGCGACGTGGACTGGGGGAAGGTCAACGTCCCCTTCGAGGCCGCCCACTACGACCGGCTGCGCGAGGACGTGCTGGCGCACCTGGAGGGCCAGGACCTGTTCGTGCGCGACATGTGGGCGGGCGCCGACCCGCGCTACCGCCTGGGGGTGCGGGTGGTCACCCCCAACGCGTGGCACAACCTGTTCGCCTACAACATGTTCCGCCGGCCCACGCTGGACGAGATGGAGGCGTTCGAGCCGGGCTTCACCATCCTGCACGCCCCCGAGTACGAGGCCGACCCGGAGCGCCACGGCACCCGCACCAGCACCTTCATCCTCATCCACTTCGGCCGGCGCGAGGTGCTGATCGGCGGCACCCGCTACGCCGGCGAGATCAAGAAGAGCGTCTTCGGCCTGCTCAACTACCTGCTGCCGCACGAGCACGGCGTGCTCTCCATGCACTGCTCGGCCAACGTGGGCGCGCAGGGCGACACCGCGCTCTTCTTCGGGCTGTCGGGGACGGGGAAGACCACCCTCTCGGCCGATCCCGAGCGCGCCCTGATCGGCGACGACGAGCACGGCTGGAGCGACGACGGGATCTTCAACTTCGAGGGCGGCTGCTACGCCAAGGCCATCAAGCTCTCGAAGGAGGGCGAGCCCGAGATCTACGCCACCACGCGCATGTTCGGCACCGTGCTGGAGAACTGCGTGGTGGACGAGAGCCGGCGCGTGGACTTCGACGACCAGTCGCTCACCGAGAACACGCGCGTCAGCTACCCGCTGCACTACATCGAGAACCACGTCCCCGAGGCGCGCGGCGGCCACCCGAAGAACATCGTCTTCCTCACCGCCGACGCCTACGGCGTGCTCCCGCCGATCTCGCGGCTGACGAGCGAGCAGGCGATGTACTACTTCCTCTCCGGCTACACGGCCAAGGTGGCGGGGACCGAGCGCGGCGTGAAGGAGCCGCAGCCCACCTTCAGCGCGTGCTTCGGCGCGGTGTTCCTCCCGCTGCACCCGGGCGTCTACGCCGAGATGCTGGGGAAGAAGCTGGAGGAGCACGGCAGCCGGGTGTGGCTGGTGAACACCGGGTGGACAGGCGGCCCCTACGGCGTGGGCCACCGGATGAACCTGGCCCACACGCGCGCCATGGTGCGCGCCGCGCTCGCGGGCGAGCTGGACGGCGTGGAGACCACCACGGTGCCGTACTTCAACCTGGCGGTGCCGGCTGCCGTCCCCGGCGTGCCCTCCGAGGTGCTGGTCCCCCGCGGCACCTGGCCCGACCCGGCCGCCTACGACGAGCAGGCGAAGAAGCTGGCGGGGCTCTTCGCCGACAACTTCGGGCGCTTCGCCGACCGCGTGTCCGACGCGGTGAAGAGCGCGGGGCCGAGGCCGGAGTAGAGCACGGAAGTAAGAAAGTACGGGAGTACGGAAGTACGGAAGTACGGGAGTACGAAGCACGGCGGGCCGGGGAGCGCATCCCCGGCCCGTCTTCGCGTCTTTCTCCTCCGGGTGGGCACAGAGAACCGAAGACCTTCGTTTTTCTCCGTGCCTCTGTGTCTCCGTGTGAGATTTTTCAGGACCTATACCCGAACGATCCTCTGCAAACTGTTATCACGGCCGGAAGTCCCAGTGCCTGCCCCGGTCGGAGGGGTGCTCGACCAGGTTGCGCTGCCCGGGAGAGCGCCCCCGCAGCAGCAGGAAGATGTCGGCGAGCACGGCCGGGCTCTGGGCGTAGTCGGAGTGGCCGGTGAAGTCGCCGCTGCGGTGCGAGGTGTCGATCACTTCTAGCGCCGTGGAGTCGACCGCTGCGAGCAGCTCCGGCCCCCCGGCCCGGCGGCGGCCGTGGATGAACCCGGAGAAGGAGAGCGCGACGTCGTGGCGCGAGGCGTAAACGGCGACCCGGCCGGCGGCCTCGAGCACCACGGGGAGATCCTGCTCGGCGAAGACCTCGTAGTCGCGGTCGGGCGACGCCATCACCACCACGTTGAACAGCTTTCCGCTCCTGCCGGCACGCCGCATGTCCTCGACCGCCTGGACGAACCCCCGGTGGCCCATGCTGTGGACCACGACGTTCAGGTTGTCGGCCCCATACACCTTCACCAGGCTGTCGAGGAAGGCAGCGAAGTGCCGGCGCGAGCGTTCGACCATCGTCACGTCCGCACCATACCCCAGCAGCCGGCCCTGTGACGGCCAGCTGAAGAAGTACGGCACGCCTTCGAAGTCGAGGTCGTGGGCGAGCTGCGCCGCGCGCCACGCCGCCTCCTGGAAGGTGGTGTTGTAGCCGTGGATGAAGACGAGCACCGGGCGCCGCTCGCCCGCGGCGACGTCGCCCGTCTGAAGGCTCCGCAGGATCATGTGCGAGAGGCTGTCGGTCCGCTCGACTCCGACGCCGAGAGGCCTGCGGGGAAGCTCGATGTGGCCCAGCCGGTGGCCGGGAGGGATGCTCACCCGCAACCGCCCCCACTCCATCCCGCGGTTCTCGTTCCCATAATAGCGGGCGGGTTCGGGCTTCCCGGTGGGGACCCGATTCGTGGCGTACAGGAGCTCCATGCTGCGCAGCGGACGGTACCACGTGGTACGGCCGTTCCGGACGGGCGCGTCGCCGGCGCGGTACACCGCGAATTCGCACCCGGGGCCGACGGGAACGTAGATCTCCCCGGCCGGCCGACCGGTCCGCCGGCGGAAGAGGCGGACCTCGCGAAAGATCCCCGCCGGCTCCATTTCGCTCGCCGTGGCCATCGCCCGCTCGCCCGTGGGGCCGTAGTCCCGGCCGCCCACGCGGACCGGCTCTCCCCGCGCCAGCCACTCCCCCGCCGCGTAGCTGCGCGCGCGCGGCGCCACCATCGCCAGGGGAAGGAGGTCGCGGCGCACGACCACGAAGGTGTCGCCCGTGGCGGAGTGCACCTGCGCCTGCACGTCGCGCAGCCCGGCCCGGGTGCCCGGCTCCGGGATGCAGATGCTCAGGAACTCGCCGCCGTGGAGGAGCGCGGCGGGCGCGGGAGCGGCCCCGGCCGGCGCGGCGAGCTCTTCGGGCCCCTGGGCGCCGAGCGGAGCGGCGGCGAGGGTGAGGACGAGCGGAAGCGGGATCCAGCGCCGTGGCATGCATCACCTCCACATCAAAGTCGTCCGTCATGAAGCCGTCGGTCCGCACCACCCGGCAGCAGCAGCCGTGCCCATGGCGCCGGATTTCGCAAGCAGCTGGTGCGCCGGAATTTGCGCCGCCGCGCGCCCCGCGGCCCGGTGTTGCGCCCACGCCCGGCCGGGACACGCGCGCCCCACCCGCGGGGCGCGGGGCCGCACCGGCCGGCGCGGATCCCGGCCCTGCCGGGCCTCCCGCCTCCGCGCCGGGAGAGCGCGGATCTTGCCGGGAAGCCGGGGATGGACCGTGATCTTCGAACCGGGGCCGTGGCAAGGTCTTCCGAGCACACCCGCACGGTGCCCCCCTTCGGGCGCCTCTCCGCCGCGATGGCGATCGCCGCCGTGGCGCTGGGGGTGCTGGTGCTGCTGGGGTGGGCGCTGGGCGACGGGACGCTGGCGCGCGCCTTCCACGACCGCGTCCCCATGCTCCCCGACACGGCGGCGGGGCTGGTGCTGGCCGGGGCGGCGCTCTGGCTCCTGCGCGAGGAGACGCCGCGGAAGGCGCGCCTGGCCGGGCTGGTGCTCTCGGCCGCCGTGGCGGGGATCGGGGTGGCGGCGCTCCTGGTGCGCGCCGCCGGGGTGGAGGTGAACTGGGACGCGCTGGTCTTCCCCGACGCGGCGCGGCGCTTCTCGGGCGAGAGCGCGCGGCGGATGGGGATCAACACGGCGGTCGGCTTCATGCTGGCCGGGCTGGCCCTCCCGCTGGCGGCGCAGGAGACCCGCCGCGGCTGGCGCGGCTCGCAGCTCCTGGCGGCGGCGGGCTTCCTGATCGCCTTCCTGGCGCTGGTGGGGCACGCCTTCGGGGTGCGCTCGCTCTACACGGCCGGGCCCTTCACCGGCGGGATGTCGCTCCTCTCGGCGCTCGGCTTCCTGGCGCTCAACCTGGGGGTCTTCTTCGCCCGGCCCGACCACGGCTACGCGGCGCTGGTCACCGGCGACGACGCCAGCGGGGTGATGGCGCGCCAGCTCCTCCCCGCGGCGCTCCTGATCCCCACGGGGCTCGGCTACCTGTGGCTGCACGCGCGGCGGCACGGCTGGATCGAGCCCGAGCCGGCCGTCTCCGTCTTCGCCATCCTGCTGGTGGGGGCCTTCGCCGCGCTGGTGTTCCGCGCCGCCTCCACCGTGCGCGACGTGGACCGCGAGCGCGAGGCGTCGCTGGTGCGCGAGCGCCGCGCCCGCGCCGAGGCCGAGGAGGCCAACCGGGCCAAGATGGACTTCCTGGCGGTGATGAGCCACGAGCTGCGCACGCCGCTGAACGCCATCGCCGGCTACGCGCAGCTGCTGGAGATGGGGATCCACGGCCCGGTGACCGAGGAGCAGCGCGAGGCGCTGGCCAGGATCCGGCGCAGCCAGCGGCACCTGCTCCTGCTCATCAACGACGTGCTGAACTTCGCCAAGATCGAGGCGGGGCGGGTGGAGCTGCGCCTGGGCACGGTGCCGGCGGCCGAGCTGGTGGCGGGGGTGGAGCCGCTGATCCTGCCGCAGGCCGAGGCGCGGGGGATCCGCTATGAGCGCCGGCTGCCGGCCGTGCCCCCGGCGGTGCGCGCGGACCCCGACAAGGCGGGGCAGGTGCTGCTGAATCTCCTCTCCAACGCGGTCAAGTTCACCGGCGACGGAGGCAGGGTGCGCCTGGAGTGCGTCCCCAACGGGCGGCGGGTGCTCTTCCGCGTGCACGACACGGGGCCGGGGATCCCGCCGGAGCGGCTGGAGAGCGTCTTCGAGCCGTTCGTGCAGCTGGAGCGGGGCCTCTCCGCCCAGCGCGAGGGGACGGGGCTGGGGCTGGCCATCAGCCGCGACCTGGCGCGCGCCATGGGCGGCGACGTGTGGGCCGAGAGCACGCCGGGGCGCGGCTCCGTCTTCACCCTGGCCCTGCCGCGCGCGGACGGGGCCCCCGCGGCGACGTCCGCGGAGGCCGACGACCGCGTGGTGCGCAACCCCGAGCGCGTGGCGGCCGAGCACGCCTCCGACCCGCCGGCGGAAGCGTCGGTCGCGCCCGCCGCGGCCTCCACCACGGGAGAGCGAACGTGAAGCGGCTGATCGTCGTCCCCGCCCTGCTGCTCCTCGCCGCCTGCCCGCGCGGGCAGCCGGGCTCCTCGCCGGCGCCCGAGCCGGGGCGCTACGAGTACACCGGCCGCTACCTGCCGCCCGGGGCCGCCCGGCCGCACCTGTTCCGCGGGGTGCTGGTGGTCACGAGCGTCACCCGGGAGCGGATCGACGGGCGCTGGGAGGTGCCGGGCTTCGACCCCGACGTGCAGCTCGGCGCGTGGACGAACGGCGCCTACGACGTGGGCGCGGACGTGGACCACGAGGGGCTGCTGGGGACGTTCAATCACCGGATCGCGCCGGGGCCGGGCGGCGCGTGGACGTGCACCGCCGTCTTCGTGGGGCGGATGGGCAGCGGCGGCGCGCCGGTGAGCAACCCCGCCACGTGCACGCTGGCGCGGGCGGGAGGGTGAGCCTCTCGACGGACGTCCGCGCGGCGGCGGGCCCTCTCCCGGGCGCTCGAGGCGCCTGTCCCTCCCCCAAAAACAGCCTGGGGGAGGGACCTCCTCGCTTCGCTCGATACGAGGGGACGCGAGATCTGCTCGGGACGACGAAGTTGTTCGCCGGCTTTCCCCTGTAACCTGTCCCTGTCCCCTGCCGTTCATCCCCGTCAAGTTCGTCCACCTGCTTGACGCGCCCCGCGGCGGGGCGTACTCTCCCCCTCCCCATGCGCGCCTCCGACCAGCACCCGCCGCACGAGTTCGAGGTCGTCCGCGACCCGCTCTGGAACACCATCCGGCTGGACCCCACGGCGCTGGCCTTGATCGACACGCCGGAGTTCCAGCGGCTGCGCCACGTGCGGCAGCTGGGGCTGGCCTACCTGGTGTACCCCGGCGCCACGCACACCCGCTTCGACCACGCGCTGGGCGTGTACCACCTGGCCCGCTGGGCGCTGGGGCTGCTGGGCGAGCGCGGCGAGCTGGACGGGGTCGACGCCGCCGAGTGCGCGCTGGTGCCGTACGCGGCGCTCCTGCACGACATCGGGCACTACCCGTTCAGCCACGCGCTGGAGGAGCTGGGGGGCGAGTGGGTCCCCGGCCGCCATGAGGCGCTCACCGCGCGCTTCCTGGCCGCGCCCCGCATCGCCTCCGCCCTGGAGCGGGTGGCGCCCGACGCCCCGGCGCGCATCGAGGCGCTCATCCGCACCCGCTCCGACAGCCCGCTGCAGGGGCTGGTGGCCGGGAGCCTGGACCTGGACAAGATCGAGTACCTGCGCCGCGACGCGCTCTTCTGCGGCGTCCCGTACGGGCAGGTGGACGTGGACCGGCTGCTGCACGCGCTCACCCTCCTGCCGGACCCCGCCACGGGCCGCGTGGAGGTGGGGGTGCACGAGAAGGGGCTCTCGGCGCTGGAGTCGCTCCTCTTCTCCAAGTACCAGATGTTCCGCAACGTGTACTGGCACCACGCCGTGCGCGCGGCCACCTCGGTGTACAAGCGGCTGGTGCAGGACGCGGTGGACGGCCGCCTGGTGCGCCCCGACGAGCTGGTGGGGCAGTCCGACGAGCGGTTGCTGGCCATGATCGAAGCTCGCGCGTGCGGGCGCGGCGAGGCGCCCGCGCGGCGGATCGCCGAGCGGTGGCTCCCGGCGCTGCGCGAGCGGCGGCTGCCGAAGCGGGCGCTGGAGCTCTCGGGCGAGGCGATGCAGGGCTTGCCGGCCGAGGAATGGCTCTACGACGACCCGCGGCTGCTCTACGAGCTGGAGACCCAGCTGGCCGAGGAGCTGGGGGTGGAGGAGGGCGGCGCGTTCATCGACTACCCGGAGAAGCCGCGGATGCTGGGGCTCGACCTGCTGCTGCTGCGCCGCGACGGCTCCGTGCACCGGCTGACCGACGAGGGGAGCGCGGGGCTCATCGACCTGCCGCGCATGGCCGAGGAGCTGTACTACACGGCCCGCGCCTTCCGCCTCTTCACTACCGAGCGCCGCGCGGTGGACCCCGCGGCGATGCTGGGGCTGCTGGCGCACTCGGCCGACGAGCTGCGCGCCCGGCTGGCGGAGGGGGGGAGGCTGCTGTGAGCGCGCCCGAGCCCCCCGGCGGGCGCCTGGACGAGACGCACGGCGAGCGCATCCTGATCGCCGAGGACGACCCGGCCGCCGCGCGGGTGCTGCGGCAGATGCTGCAGCAGTTCGGCTACGAGGTGAGCGTGGCCGGAGACGGCGAGGAGGCGCTGCGCATGCTGGAGGAGGACGGCGCCCCCGACCTGCTGCTGCTGGACTGGATGCTCCCGCGCGTCTCCGGGCTCGAGGTGTGCCACCGGGCGCGCGCCCGCTGGGACCCGCTGCGCCTGCCGATCCTGATGGTCACCGCCAAGACCGACCCCGAGAGCGTGTACGCGGCGTTCGACGCGGGAGCCAGCGACTACGTGGCCAAGCCGTTCCGCGGGGCGGAGCTCCGGGCCCGCATCGCGGCGCACCTGCGCAACAAGCGGCTGGTGGACGAGCACCGGCGCATGGAGGACCACCTGCGCGAGCGCGACCGGCTCTCCACACTGGGGCTCCTGGCCGGGGGGGTGGCGCACGACCTGAACAACCCGCTGGCGGTGATCTCGGCGCACGCGCAGCTCCTGCTGCGCCGCGCGGGCGACGAGGCCACGGCGGGGCAGCTGCGCGAGATCCTGGACGCGGTCGAGCGCTGCCACCGCATCGCCGCCGATCTGCTGGCCTTCGCGCGGCGCCAGCCGGTGGAGCGCCGCCCGGTGGACGTGGGCGAGGTGGTGCGCGGTACGCTGGCGCTCACCCGCAAGGATCTGGAGGCCTCCCGCATCCGCGTCTCGGCCGACGTGCCCGAGGCGCTGCCCCTCGTCGTCGCCGACCCGCACCAGCTGCGGCAGGTGTTCCTGAACGTGGTGCTGAACGCGGGGCACGCGCTGCGCGAGCGGGGGTCGCGGCTCGACGTGTCGGTGGCGGTGGAGGAGGGCGGCGACGCGCTCTCGGTGCGCTTCGCCAACGACGGCCCGCCGATCCCCTCCGCGGCGCTGCCGCACATCTTCGACCCCTTCTTCACCACCAAGCCCGAGGACGAGGGGACGGGGCTGGGCCTCGCCATCTGCCGCCGCATCGTCCAGGAGCACGGCGGCGAGATCACGGTGGAGACGGGCGAAGCGGGGACGGCGTTCACCATCCGCCTCCCGGTGGAGACGGGCGCCGCGACGGAAGGCTGACATTCAAAAGCCTCACACGGAGTCAACGGAGTCAACGGAGAACTGCGGGGTTCTCTGTTGACTCCGTTGACTCCGTGTGATACCACGTTTCCGAGCATTGTTCTGGTTCGCGAGAAACAGATTGGCATCACACAGAGGACACGGAGGACACGGAGAGAACTTCAATCTCTTCCGCTGTTCCTCTGTGTTCTCTGTGCCCTCTGTGTGAGACCTTTTC
>DASVWD010000061.1 GCA_036389795.1 Longimicrobium sp. | reverse complement strand
TGTAGTAAGCAGTTAGACGTTCGAAGCCGCTCCAGCCGCGTTGTACACGCGGCCGGAGCGGCGTTGTTGTATCTGATTGCAAAGGCTTGACTTACGCCGCGCGTGTCAGATCCGACTGTCGAACGCCTACTGCGTGAGGCTATGTTTTTGAACTTGGTCATAAAGCGGCGTTCTGCCGCTCAGGACAAAGCGGGCGTTGCGTCCCCGGCGGGCGGACGCGACGTTAGGGGGCAGCTCCACCGATGCCTCATCGTCCACCGCCATCACACCCGAGGACGCATGCCGCGCATCCGCTCCGCCGCCGGCGACGACCTGCGCCACGCGCTCCGCTCGCTCGGCCGCGCCCCCGGCTTCACCGCCGCCGTGGTCCTGATGCTCGCCTGCGGGATCGGGACGAGCCTCCCCCTGCTGGGCGCCGCGCGCGCCGGGCTGGCCGCGGCGCCGGACCGCTCCCCGCCCGCGTTCCCGCGCGGGGCGGACGGCGTGCCGGGTTGGACCGACGCGCTGCGCACCCCCGGCGAGCTGCTGGGCGACGGGCTGCGCGGCGTGCTGGCGGTGGTGCTCGGGGCCGCGCTCCTGGTGCTGGCGGGCACCTGCGTGAACGTGGCCGCGCTGGCCCTGGCGCGCGCCTCCGCCCGGCGCCACGAGACGGCCATGCGCGCGGTGCTGGGCGCCACCCCGGCGCGGCTGCTGGGCGGGCGGCTGGCCGAGCTGGGCGTGCTCGCCGCGCTCGGCGGGGGCGCGGGGGTGCTGGCCGGCGCCGCGTGCCTGCTGGTGCTGCGCGCCACCTGGCCGGGCGAGGGCGGCGCCTGGCTGGCCGCGCCTCCCGACGCCGCCGCGCTGGCGCTCGCCGTCGCCCTCCCCCTGGCCGTGCTGCTGGCGGGCGTGCTCCCCGCGCTCCGGGCCTCGCGCGGGCGGCTGTACGACGCGCTCACCGTGGGCGGGCGCGCCACGCCGGGGCGGCACGAGGGGTGGGTGCGCCGGGTGATCACCGTGGGGCAGTTCGCCGGCTCGATGATGCTGCTGGTGGGCGCCGGCCTCCTGCTGCGCGGCTCGGGCCCCCAGGCCGGCGCCGCCGGGCCGGGCTTCGACCCGCGCGACACCGTCACCCTGCGCCTGGAGCCGCCCCCCGCCGCGGCCGCCGACCCCGTGAAGCGCGCCGCCTTCTTCGACGCCGCGCTGGCGCGGGTGCGCACGGTCCCCGGCGTGCGCGCCGCGTCGCTCGCCAGCCCCGGCGCCTGGCTGGGGCTGGGGCCGCAGGACGACGTCACCTCCTTCTGCCTGGACTGCTCCGAGGGCGGCTTCGCCGCGCCCGTGCTGCACCGCCCCACGCGCCACCACGTAGTGAGCGGGGGCTGGTTCGCCGCGCTGGGAGTGCCCGTGACGGAAGGGCGGCTGCCACGGCCGGGAGCGCCGGAAGTGGCGGTGAACCGCGCCGCCGCCAGCCGCCTCTACCCCGGCACGCGCACAGTGATCGGCAAGACGCTGATGCCCGGCGCCGGCTCCTCCGCCGCCGGCGACCTGTTCCCGCCCGACTTCCTCGCCGGCACGCCCGCCGAGGGAGCCGGGCGCGGAGTGCAGCGCTACACGGTGGTCGGCGTGGTGGGCGACGTGCAGCCCGCCGGGCTCGGCTCGCCCACCGGCGCCGTCCCCGCGCTCTACCTCCCGGCGGAGCGCCACCCGCCCGCCGTCGGCGCGGTCGCCGTGCGCACCGCGGGCGACCCGCTCGCGCGCGCGCCGGCCATCGCGGCCGCGCTGCGCGCCAGGTCGCCGGGGACCCGCGTCTCCGACGTGATGACGATGGAAGAGCGCCTCGCCCGCTACCGCGCCCCGATCGGCTGGTTCGCGGCGGCGCTGGGGGTGGTGGCCGCCTTCGCGGTGGTGCTCTGCTCGGGCGGCGTCTACGCGGTGGTCTCGTTCGGCGTCGCGCGGCGGCGGCGCGAGATCGGGGTGCGCATGGCGCTGGGGGCGCAGCCCGGGCAGGTGGTGCGGCACGTGGTGGGCGGCGGGATGCGCCTGGCCCGCACCGGCGCCATCCTGGGCTTCCTGGGCGCGCTGGGGCTGGCGCGCGCGCTCCAGGAAGTCTTCCGCGGCGTGAACCCGGTGGAGTGGACCGTCTACGCCGCCGTCGCCCTCCTGCTGGCCGCCGTCTCGCTGGCCGCCAGCTGGATCCCCGCCCGCCGCGCCGCCCACGTCGACCCGGTGATCGCCCTCCAGGCCGAGTGAGCGCTCCCGGCTTGGCGAAAAACCCTCTCCCGGTCCACCGGGAGAGGGTTTCGTCATCATCGGGAGGATGTGGATCAGGCCGGCGGCGGCTCGTCGTGCCCCGCGGAATGGCCGGCCGCCACGTACGCCCAGCCGATGCAGAGGATCCAGAGCGGGATCAGCCCCAGCCCCACGGTCCCGATGCCGACCACGATCGCCAGGAAGAGCGTGAACAGCGCGCCGGGCGTGCTGACGTAGAAGAGCCCCAGCGGCCCGAAGAGCGCCGCGAGCGCCACCGCCAGGGCCACGCTCTTGCGCTGGGGCGGCGACGGGGGGTGGTCGGTCGGGAACGGGAGCGGAGCGGCCATGTGCGGTTCGGGAGTCCTGTGGACGTGAGCGCCGCCAATCTCTCGCGCGGGCCGTCGTCGCGAAAGGCCTCCGCCGAATCGTGAACCCAAAGAATGAAGACTACTGATATGATTAGGCATACCGCCCACGCAGAGACGGACTGTGTGCGCCAGCGGCGGCCCGCCAGGCAATGCTCAGTCCACAACCACGCCAGGAGGACCGCCAGCCACCCGAACGGCTGCTTGGCCTCGCTTGCTCACAAGCTGCACATAAATTATCGTTCCAAACGTCACGTTCCTTCTGAGTTTCTCACTCTGGGCTATTAGACCCACGGCACTCTCGTTGTGATCGATCCTCTCCTCAATGCAAATTTACAACAAGCTGCCACACGCCGAGGCCGACGACCTGCCCGCACCTGAGGTTGGAGATTGGGGGTTGCAGAAGTATATGCGACTCTGGAATTATCTCGTGATTTTCACCACCGGCATGAAGTCGAAGCACGACACGCGCGTGTACCTGGACCTCTACGCCGGAGCGGGAAAGGCTATCTTGAAAAACTCGAGGGAATGGGTACTCGGTTCACCTCTCCTCGCGCTCTCCGTCAGGGACCGCTTCGACAAATACATCTTCTGTGATCAAAATGAAAAGAACATCGTAGGACTAACTGAGCGGGTGCAACGGACGGCACCCGACGCTGACGTCACGATCTTGCAGGGGGATGCGTATCGGTTGGCACCTCGACTTCGCGAACTTCTGCCCGCGGAGCGTGCCCTCACCTTCTGCTTTGCGGACCCATTCGACCTCAGGTTCCGCTTTCACACCATTCGGCAGATTGCCGATGGACGAAAGATGGATCTTCTGATCCTCTTGGCTGTCAACATGGACGGGCAACGGAACGTGCCACATTATGAAGATCCGAAGAATGACAAGATCGACCGCCTTTTAGGAAATCCTAACTGGCGCCCTGAGTGGGACAATGTGAAGTCAAAGGGAGTTCCCTTTCCTCGCTTCCTCGCGGACGAGTTCACCGCATCAATGGTGAAGATCGGGTACGAGCGACCGGAGGAAAGGGACTTCCAGCAGGTTACACGCAACGAGGGAACGAACCAGTCGCTCTACTACCTCGCGTTCTATAGCAAGCACCCCCGCGGGTACGACTTCTGGCGGAAGGCCATCGGAAGTTCCACGGAGCAGCGGTCTCTCTTCGATCCTTAAGCAAACGCAAGCAGATCCGGGGTTTCATCCCGCACCGGCATCTCGTCCCAGGTACGTCCATTGAGCATTCTCCCGCCCGCTTTCGGTGTCCGTCCCCCCCATTGCTTGAAGAAAAACGCAACGCCGGCTGCCTCACACTGTTCCTTGATCCCGAGCACCCATTCAGGATTCATCGGGCGGTATCCAATCCCGCTCTCACCGCCAACAATCACCCAGTCAATTCCAGCGAGGTCCAGTTGCAACGGACCGAGTAACGGCTCACACGAAAGAAAACGGACTGTCGCCGGCACCTTCTGGATCTGGTCAATCCGGTACACAGCATTCTGATTTTCCACGCTGGTTCCCATCCAGATGTGTCTGGGAATTTCCCCTGTGGAGAACAGGTCGCGGTTGCGTATGAAAAATCTCGCCGCGCGTGACGGACGTTTCGTGAGGACCTGGTAGGTATGCCGCTTAACCTTGAGCATTACTGTGAAAATATCGCGAACGAATGTTTCAGGAACGTCTACGTGGAAGAGGTCGGACATAGAATTTACGAATACCATGCGCGGATTTTTCCACTTCCCGGGTTCACTAAGTCGGTCTGGCCAAATGCGTACGGAGAAAGGATCTGCAATGTTCTTCTCGCTTCGGACAACGGGTAGCTCTCGGAGGTAAACCTCAGCCAGGCGTGTGTGGGCAAGAGTGTGGGCATAACAGTTGTCGCACCCTGCGCTAACCTTCGTACAGCCGGTGACCGGGTTCCAAGTCGCGTCGGTCCACTCGATGGCACTTCGATCGCCCATGGAGCCCTCACTGAAGCGGAGAAAGAACGTTGGGAGCACGCCTGAGATAATACCGCTCCAGAAAACGATGGTCAATAAAACTCCATGGTGATGCAATACTCTTGATGAGCGTTGTCGAGTCGAGCTTACGTTGATGATCGCCATGGTACTATTCTATACGGCTAAAGGAGATGTTCTCAAGAAAGCTCCCTCGTCCGTTTCCACCCCGTCGCGCGTTGTTCCTGCGGACCGCAGATCCACCTCCCACCGCCGGAAGGAGCTGTCATGCGCCTCCTTCGCCTCTCCGCCGCGCTCCTCCTCGCCTCCGCCGCGCTCGCCTCCCAGACCAGCGGCCCCCACGCCCGCCGCCCGGGCCAGTAGCCCGGCGCGTCGAGATCCGGAACCGCATGTCTCACACGGAGGAAACGGAGCTGATGGAGGGCGTTGCAGGGGGGCTCCTCCGTTACCTCCGTTGACTCGGTGTGAGGCTTTTCGATCCGCGGAATGGAAAGGCCGAGCCCCCGGACGCGGTCCGCGTCCGGGAGCTCGGCGCTTCAGCGGGACGAGCCGCTAATCGAGCGTCACGCTCAACGCACCTTCTTCGCGCACTTCTTGGTGGTGCAGGTGGTGATCGGGTCGGTGGTGGTCAGCTCGCCCAGCTCGCGCTCGATGCTCTGCAGCGGGCTGAAGATGAACTGCACCTCGCCCGTCACCAGGTCCGTCGAGCTCCCCCACAGAATCCCGGCCAGGAACGCCGTCCCGTCGGTGTGCAGCCCGAACACCGGCGAGCCGCTGTCCCCGCCCGCCACGAACGCGCTCACCAGGCTCTGGCAGAGCTGCGTGATCTGCGAGTCGGTCACGCTCACGTTCTCGCAGGTGGAGGCCACCGTCCCCTGCGTCCACCCCGTGGTGCGGCCCACCTTGTTCAGCGTCTGCCCCTGGATCGGCAGCGCCTGCTCGGCCACCAGGCGGTACTGCGGGTTCACCGCGTCGATGGTCAGCATCCCCGGGTCGTCCTCCAGCTGGGCCGTGTTCAGCGTCGCCGTGCGGGCGATGCGCCCCATGCTGAACTCCAGGCCCACGGAGTACCTGGCGCGGGAGGCGTCGCTGTAGCGGCACTGGCGGCCCAGCGGGCACTCGGCGCTCGCCGTGTAGACCGGATCGTCCGCCTCGCGGGCGATGTAGTTGGCGGGGTTGGCGATCAGGCCGCGCTCGGCCTGGTAGTAGTCGGTGGGCGTGTCGACGCCGCCCTGCACGTTGCTGCAGTGCGAGTTGGTGATGAACGACTGCTCGGTGCCGCGCAGCGCGTTGAAGCCGATGGTGCACACCAGCGTCAGCGGGCTGGCCGGGAGCGGGAAGAAGTTGATCTGCAGCCCGCCGTGCGCCGGGCGGATGCGGTCACGCAGGGAGGCGGCCCGCACCACCGGCGCGCGCAGCTGCAGCACCGTGGCCGAGCTGGGGACGCCCAGGTCGGTGAGCGTCTGCGCGATGCTCGCCAGCGCCGCCGCGTCCACCCCGCCGAAGCGCAGCCGGTTCTTCCCCTCGTCCAGGTCGCTCGACACCGCGCCGGGGAGCGCCAGCGCCTTCGGCCACGCCACGCGGTACCAGGAGTCGAGCTGCACGTAGTCGTAGTCCGCCTGGCGCACCTTCAGGTCGCTCGCCGTCCACCCGAAGCTGGTCAGGAAGCCGGCCAGCGCGGCCTCGGCCGCCGGGCGCTGGCTGGGGTCGGTGAGCCACACCGTGGGCGCGCCGGTCTCGTCGATGAAGTACCCGCCGAACCCGGGCACCGCGCGGGCCACGGCCAGCTGGTCGGGCGTCGGGTCCTGCGACACCTGGGAGATCGCCTCCGAGAACGCCGGCCCGGACGCCAGCGGCCCGGCTTCCGTCGGGTCCGACGCGCGGTCGCAGGCGGCGGCGGCGACCAGCAACAGCGGGAGCATGAAACGACGCATGAGGTCCTCCTCCACGGACTGTGGGTGAGATGGAGTTGTCCAGCTACCTTCGGGTTTCCGCTGGCTCGGCCCGGACCCGACTGCGCCCGGGAAGAAATCCGCCGCCGCTCAAGGCAACCGGCACGCCCGTCGGATCACAGCCCCCATCCGCCCTCCGGCACGTCACTCCGGCGAGGACCATGGGCATCCTAAGCTGTTGGATCGCAGATGCTTGGATTTTCAGCGAGACGGCGCGGCGGCCCGGAAGCCGGCGTGCCATGCGCCACGGCAGGACAGGAGGCCTTCACAGAAATAGTGCAGCCCACGATTGCAGCTTCACTGTTTTATTGAGAGGGGCGACGGGGAAAGCCCTCGGCACCGGAGTCACCGGGGCGCGTCCACGGAGCGGCCCCGCTCCCCACGGCGGGCGATGGCGAACCGGGGCTATTCCTTCGCCCGGGCCCGGCGCTACGTTGAGGTTCTCGCGTGGGGACGTGATCACACCAGAACGGGAGGAGGCCGGGATGGGCGAGCCCCAGCAGACCAGCGTGCTCATCCGCGTCCAGGCGCGCGGCGGGAAGTTCCTCGGGCCCGGCGTGCGGTACTCGCTGGTGTCCGTCCTGAACGGGAGCGAGGTCCTCTTCGGGCCCGTCCAGGCAGCCGGCGATTCGGGGGTCGTCGATAGCAAGGCCGGAGATCCGTTCGCCGCGGCCGCCTCGCGGGACGTGATCGCCGTGCAGCCGACTCCGTCCGGCCCCCCCGCGGGCGGGTACTGGCTCCTGCCCGACGCGGCGACCGCGGGCGTGACCGCCACGTTCCCGCTCGCCGAGCCGGCGCTGCTCGAGTTCCGCGCGACGGCGCTGTACGACACGAGCAGCCCGGTCACCGCTTCGGTGATGATGTGGGTGGTCCCCGGGATGCAGCTCACCAGCGAGCCGGGACTGCTGCTCAGCATCCCGGGGCTGAACGTGTCGGTGGCGCCCACCGTCGGCGCGGAGGTCGGCGTCACGGCGACGGTCACCATGATGTGCGGGTGCCCGGTCACCACGCCCACCTGGCCGCCGCCTTCCGGGGGCCCCGAGCCCTACTGGCCCGCGCCGGAGTTCCAGGTCGTCGCGGTGCTGACGCCTCCGTCCGGCTCTCCGGCCACGCAGACGATGACGTTCCAGGGCACGAACACGTTCACGGCGTCGTTCCCCCTGCCGCCCCCGGGCGAGTCCACGGTCGCCGTCTACGCCGTGCAGCAGGCGGAATCCAACGTCGGCTACGCGCAGTCGACGTTCACGATCGAAGGCTGACGGCGGGCCGGCGAAAAGACTTTTCTCACGCAGAGTAAGCAGAGTCAACAGAAGGGGTTCTCTGCTTGCTCTGCGTGAGGCCCGATGTTTTCTGGATCCGGTATCGGGGTCGTATGACGGCACCGGGGAGCCCCGCCGCGGCTCGCGGCGGGGCTTCGGCTCGCTTCGGAAGGCCGCGCCCGCCTCACCCGGCCTTCTCGCGCGCCAGGTCGACGAACGCCTGCGCTGCCGGCGGGACGCGCGGTATGCGGCGAGCACCGCCGCATCGCGACCCGACGCCGTTCCCGTTGACGGCGCGCCGCGAGACTGCACCGGGATGGCGCGGACCGTGCACGAGCACGGCCGTCCGCGCGGCGCCGCCGGCTCCCGTGGAGGAGACGGCCGATCGGCCTTCGGCCGACGCGACACGCTGGATTCCGCGTCCGGTGCCTTCCACCCGCACCCGGTGCTCCGTGCCTCACCATACCCCTTCCCGGCACTTCTACCGGGCGTTCGCCGACCTCGCCCGCGGCGCTTCCGAAGCCGCGCGGATCCTGCACGAGATCCTGGCGGAGCCGCACCCGTTCACCCGGCTCCTGGACGAAATGACGGAGGTGGAGCGCGTATCCGCCGATGCCCGGCAGGAGCTGGTCGCCGCGATCGACGGCGTGACGGTCACGCCGCTGGACCGCGAGGACGTCCACCAGGTGGCGTCGGGGCTGGGAGGCCTGGTGAGCCTGCTGCACGACACCGCCCGGCGCGTGCAGGACCTTCACCTGACCCGCACGCGGGAGGCGGCGCGGGCGCTCGCGCACCTGCTGGTGCGCGCCACCCGCTGCATCGAGGAGTCCGTGGTCCAGCTCAAGCGCCCGGCGGTGCTGGTGGAGAAGCGCTCCGAGATGGAGCGTCTGTGCGAGGAGGGGATCGCCATCTACGACCGGGCCTCCAGCACCCTGTTCTCAGGTGCGCCGGACGCCATGGAAGTGCTGCGCTGGAAGGAAGTCTACGATGCGCTGGAGCACGCGCTGGCCGAGTGCAGGGGCGTGCAGAACATGCTGTCCAGCATCGCCCTGGAGAACCGGTAGCCCCGTTGCGGGAGTCTGCGGGCCGCGCTCGTCCGGCGAGCCGGAGGGCGATCGCGGCCGCCGCGCCGCTTCACCGCCAGGATCGTGCAGGCTGCCCGCGTCCGCCGGGCGGGAAGCTTCCCGGTGCGACGCCCGCACTCAGGGCGCGCTCGTCGGAACTCCCTCCCGGGCAAGAGCCGCCGCGGCGTCCAAGCGGCAGGCGGCTCGCCGCACCGCCTCCCCGCGCTCCTCCTCCGGAATCCCGTGACAGGCCTCCAGCTCGCGGAGCGCCGCGGTGAAGCAGTCGGCGATCTCGCGGTCGCGAAGCAGGCCGAGCCCGTGCAGTCGCCGGCCCAGGTGATCGATCCGGGCCGCGGCGCGGTTCAGGTGGGTATGCGAGTGGGCATCCTCGCGCAGCCCGCTCGCGAGCGTGCGGATCGCTCCGGTGAAGGACGGCGGTTCCTCCATGCTTCCTCCCGGGAACGGGTCGCGCGGACGACGCAGGTTCCGGCGGCTGCGCGTGGAAGTACCTCCGGCACTCCCCGGGCACGCCGTCCTCTCCTTCGCGAGGGAGCGCGCCGGGCGTGGGGAGGGGACGCGCGGGAGAGCCGTACCCCCCTCAGGGGCGGCGCGGCAGACGAACCGTGAAGGTGGTGCCGCGCTCTTCCGAAGATTCCACCTCGATCCTCCCGTTGTGCGCGTTCACGATCCGCTCGGCGATGTAGAGTCCCAGGCCGAGGTTCCCGGACGGTCCGCTGGCCGCGGTGTTCCCCGTCGTCTCCCTGGCCTTCATCGCGTTGAAGATCCCGTCCAGCCGGTCGGCCGGGATCGCGGGGCCGCGGTTGTGGATCGCGATCGTGACTTCCTCTTCGTCTCCACCGACGTCGACCGAGACGATCGTCCCATCCGAGCCATGCTCCAGCGCGTTGCCGACCAGGTTGGTCAGGGCCTGGGTGATCCGCGCCGCGTCCCACTCACCCCGCTGCTCGCCGCGCGCCTCGACCCGGAGCGTCCGCAGCGGATGGGCCGCCGCGATCTCGTCGACGACGTCGTGCACGACCTTTCCCATGCTCGTGTCGGCACGCACGATCGGGATGCCCCCCCCGAGACGGCTCCGGGTGAAGTCCAGGAGGTCGCCGACCATGTGGTTCATGCGGGTGGAGCTGCTGACGATGCGGGACGTGAGCGTCAGGTGGGGCTCTTTCAGCTCCTGCGTCTCGAGCATGAACCTCGCCGACGTGAGGATCGCCCCCAGCGGCGTGCGCAGGTCGTGCCCCAGGATCGCGAGGAACATCTCCTTCGAATGATCCAGGTCCTGCGTATACCGCGAAATCGACTCGGCCAGCGATTGGTCGACGGCCTCGTTGAACCGCGTCAGGTCGGCGAGGTCGGTGGGTGCGACCTCTCGCTGCGCTTCCGTCCAGAGCCGGATCACGCTGGCCCTGAGGGCGCGGTACTCGGCGACCATCTGCTCGACGCTGAAACCGCTTTCAGCCCGGCCGGCCCCGTGTTCCTCGGCCGCCGTCGCCGCACCGGCAGCGTCGTCCGGTGCATTCCCCTTCGCTTTCTCGGACTGCTCGTCGCGCGTCTGCGGGGTCTCGAGGTCCGCGGCGATCGCCGTGAGCATCTCGCTGGCATGATCGCGCAGCGCCACGATGTCCATCGCGCCGCCGGCCGGTGCGCACGTCCGCGCGAACGCCTCCCACTCCGCCAGGATCGGCTCGCGGTTCGCCACGATGAAATCGGCTAATCGCACCACGCCTCCGGTTCGCTGCAGATACCCGAACGGCTGGCTGCGCAGCATTTTCGCGGCCACAGCCGACCGAACCGTCGTTCGCCGCCGGAGGGGGGACGCTCCGGATCAGCCTTGGCCCCGCGAGAGTCTGGGCGGGAATTGCGCCCCCGCAGCCGGTGGAGGCGAAACCTGCGCCCGGCACGGCACGGCTCCGTGACGGGCAGCCCTGGCAGGCCGCGCCCGCCTCATCCGGCCTTCTCCCGCGCCAGGTCGACGAACGCCCGGACCGCCGGCGGCAGCTCCGCATCCCGTGTGCACAGCGAGACCCGGGCAGCCACGAGCGGCGGCCGCAGGCGCACGATTCGAACCCCGGCGACGCGAAAGCGGCTTACGCTCACGGGCACGATCGCCACCCCTACCCCGGCGCCGACCAGCTCCGCGATCATGTGCCACGACTGCGCCTCCTGCGCCACCCGGGGCGCGAACCCCGCGGCGTGGCAGGCGGCGGCGATCCGGTCGTACAGCTCGGGCGCCTGCGCCCGCGGGAAGGTGACGAACGGCTCGCGCGCCAGGTCGGTCAGCGCCAGGGAGCGCTCTGCGGCGCGCGGGTGCGTGGAGGCGAGCAGGGCCACCAGCCGCTGGCTCCAGCTGCGCCAGCAGCGCAGCTCCGGCCCGGTGTCCGACTCCGAGAGCAGCCCGACGTCGACGGAGCCCTCGCGCAGCGCCTGCGCCAGCGGCGCGCTGGACATCTCCCGCAGGTGCAGCCTCACGCCGGGCCGCGCGGCCCGGAAGCGGCGCACGAGCCGCGGGAGCAGGGGAAGCGCCCCGAGTATGACGTAGCCGACCGAGAGCGAGCCGAGCTCTCCTCGCGCGACCGCCGCGGCCGAGTCGACCTCCCGGTCCAGCTCCGCCAGGATCCGCGTCACCGCCGCGTGCAGGTGCGCGCCCGCCGGCGTGAGCTCCACGCGGCGGCTCGTGCGCGCGAAGACGGGAAAGCCGAGCAGCTCCTCCAGGCGGCGGATGCGCTGGCTCAGCGGCGGCTGGGCGATCCCGAGCCGGGCGGCGGCGCGGCCGAAGTGGAGCTCGTCCGCCACGGCCGCGAACTGCCGGAGGAGAGCCAGGTCGATTCGCCGATCCATATCCGGAAATTACTGGAAATCGTGGCTTCATGATATTGGACTTACACGGTGCCCCGTGTCTAGATTGCCGGTACGGCTCCCGGACGAGATCCCAAGGAGACCCATGACGATCGGGACAGGCTTCCATCGATCCACCGCGCAGTGGGCCGCGGCCGCGTCGCTGGTGTGTCTGGGCGCCGCCGCGTGCGGCCCGGCCGCAACCCAATCCGCGGAATCGGCGCAGGCGCCCTTCCCGCGGCGGCTCGATGCGGGGCTGGAGCGGCTGGACACGGTGGTGCGCGCCACCCTGCGGCAGCGCGACGTTCCCGGGGCTGCCGTCGCGGTCCTGCGCGGCGACACGCTCGTCTTCGTCCGCGGCTACGGGCTGGCGGACCGGGAGCGGAACGTCCCCGTCACCCCCGAGACGATCTTCCAACTCGCGTCCACCACCAAGCCGTTCACGGCCACCGCGGTCCTGATGCTGGCCGAGGAGGGGAAGGTGGACCTCGACGCACCCGCCGCGCGGTACCTGCCGTGGCTCCCCGCCAAGTACGCGGCGATCACGCCCCGGCAGCTGCTCACGCACACCAGCGGCGTCTACCCGGACGTGCGCCGCGCCAACGTCGACGAGATCACGCCGGAGGAGTTTCGCCGCCGCCTGGACGAGCAGCCCGTCTCGTTCGCTCCGGGCGCCCGCTGGCAGTACGCCAACGCGGGATACACGCTGCTGGCCGGCATCGTGGAGAGCGCGAGCGGCGAGGACCTGGGGGCCTTCTTCGGCCGGCGGATCTTCCGCCCGCTCGGGATGCAGAGCGCCGGCTACCGCGTCGCCGCGACCGGCGACGCCCGGCACGCCGTGGGCTACGACCGCGTGGAGGGACGGCTGGAGCGGGCGCCGCACGTCTTCAGCGGGTGGGGGAACAGCGGGATCGAGGCGAGCGTGCTGGACCTCGCCGCCTGGGCGGCGGCGCTGGAGCGGAAGCGGCTGCTCGCGCCGGAGAGCTGGCGGGCGATGCTCGCGCCCGCGCGGCTGGCGTCGGGCGAAGAGGCGCGGTTCGAGTTCGGCGAGGCGCCCGGGTCGGGCTACGGCCTGGGCTGGTTCCTGAGCAGCTACGGGGGCGAGCCGCTCGTCACCCACGGCGGGGCGATCGCCGGGTTCAGCTCCATCGTGAACCGCTTTCCCCGGCGGCGGCTCACCGTGATCGTGCTGAGCAACGGTAAGCAGGGGGCGGACCGCCTCGGCCAGGCCGACGCCATCGCGCGGGCGATCGCCGACGCGCTCTGGTAAAGGACGGTGGATTCCCTATCGCCAAAGCCGAGGCCCCGCCGCAAACGCGGCGGGGCTCCGGCTTACGCAGGAGCGGGAGACGGGACTCGAACCCGCGACCCTTCGCCTGGAGGCTAACGCTCTACCAGCCGAGCTACTCCCGCCGCCCGCGGGCTCGCTCCGGTGCCCGTCATCCCCGCGCGGCGCGCACAAGCAGGCTCTTCCCCGCCAGCAGCGCGGCGCCGGTCGACAGCAGCGGGCGCAGGCGGCGCCCCGTGGCGCCGCGCCCCGCCAGCGCGGCCACGGCCAGCGCTCCCGCCCCCAGCAGTGCCGCCGTCGCTGCATGGGCCTCGAGCGCCTGGTACGGACTCCAGCGCCTGGCCTGCGCCCCGAAGAGGCCGCGCACCCCGCCGTCGTACTCCACCGGCGCGTACAGGTTGTTGGGAGCGTCCGCGCTCCTGGGCCGGTCGCCCCGCTGGCTGAGGAATCCCTTCCTGAGCTGCAGCAGGTCCACCAGCCGTGGGCTGACCCGCTCCGCCACGGACAGCAGCTTCCCCGCGCCGCCGACGAACGCGTCGCGCTCGTTTCCCTCCGCCGCGCGCAGGATCGCCTCCACCGCCAGCTCGGGCTGGTAGACGGGTGGAATCGGCTGCGGCGCCACGCCCATCTGCGTCTTCGCCTTCTCGAAGAGCGGCGTGTCCATGGCGGACGGCTTCACCAGCGTCACCCGCACGGCGGAGCCGGCGTGGCGCAGCTCCATGCGCAGCGAGTCCAGCCACCCCTTGAGCGCGTGCTTCGCGGCGCAGTAGGCGCCCTGGAGCGGCACCCCGCGGTCGGAGAGCACGCTCCCGATGCAGATCAGCGCGCCGCCGGTCTGCTCCAGGTGCGGAAGCGCCGCCCGGGCGCAGTGGACCTGCCCCATGAAGTCGACCTCCAGCACCCGGCGGAAGTCCTCCAGCGGCTGCTCACGGAAGGGGGCATAGGCGCTCACGGCCGCCGTGGTCACCCAGGTGTCGATGCGTCCGAACGCCTCCACCGCGCGGGCCGCGAGGGCCTCCACCTGCGCGTAGTCGGCCACGTCGGCCGGGACCGCCACGGCCTGCCCGCCGTCGCGGCGGATCGCTTCCGCCGCCGCCGCCAGGTCGAGCGTATTGCGCGCCGCGAGCACCACCCGCGCGCCACGCCGCGCCGCCTCGCGCGCCGTCGCCAGCCCGACGCCGCTGGAAGCGCCCGCCACCACCATCACCTGCTCGCCGATCGGCCTGGGCATCGCCTTCCTCCAACCTCTGGGAATCACCGCCGACGCTTTCGTGGCTCGGCGCAAAGCGCGTTCCGGGCAGGAAAGAGGGGCGGGGGACAAACTGTACTGATCGAAATTGCGGGTTTTTGTGCCTGTTTCGGAACCGTTCTCCTGCTTACTGTTCCATGGACGGGGACGACCCGCTCACGGGAACACCCTCCGCCGGGTCTCTTTCGCGTGGTGGACTCCATGAAGAGCAGCCCGCCGGACAGCACACGGCGAACCGAGCGCCGGCCCGGGATCCGTTCGCCCCGGGCGAATCTCCTCGTGGCTCGGCCGAACCCCCGCCGCGTGGCCAGGCGCGCCGTGCGCTGCGCCGTGGTATTCGCGCTGGGCGGGTGCGGCGCCGCCGGCTCGCGGCGCGGTGCCGGGATGGAGCGCCCGGCCGGCGCGGCGGCGGCCCCCCGGGCCGGCCCCGCGGATGCGGTGGTCGCTCCCCTGGCGGACTATCACCAGCACCTGATGAGCCCCGCCCTGGTCGAGCTCTGGGGCGATCCCGTCCTCCCGGCGGTCGAGCTTCCGGAGGAGCTCGCCCGGGTGCTCCGGGCCCGGGAGCGCGTGGCCGGGACCGCCGGCGCGGGGGAGGTCTACACGGAAGACGCCCAGGTGGTGCTGCTGAGCCCGTGGGAGGCCAGCTGGATCCGTGGGCAGGGCGCCGTCCGCGACCTCATATCACGCGTCCGGCCGGGCTCCCGGCTGGTCCCGAACGGCTTCGGGATCGACGGGTCGTCGGCCTGGATCGCCGCCAACGTGTTCCGGGGCGAGGGACCCTCCGCCCGCAACGTGGCCAATGTCCTCTACGTGCTGCGCCGGGAGGCGGACGGCGCCTGGCGCATCGCCGCCGAGAGCGGGAGCCTCAAGCCGCCCGCCATCACCGCGCCGGTCACCGCCGACCAGCTCATCGCGAAGCTGGACGACGCCGGGATCGCCCAGGCGGTGGTGCTCTCCGGCGCGTACGCATTCGCGAGCCCCGCGGCCCCTCCGGGCGCGGACGAGTACGCCCGGGTCCGCGCCGAGAACGACTGGACCGCGGAGCAGGTGGCGCGCTACCCGGCCCGGCTCGTCGGGTTCTGCGCGTTCAGCCCCATCCGGGAGTACGCGGTCGCGGAGCTCGAGCGCTGCGCGGGCACGCTCCACCTGCGCGGGCTCAAGCTCCATCTCGGGAACTCGGGGGTCGACGTGCGGAACCCGGCGCACGTCGAGCAGCTGCGGCGCGTGTTCCGCGCCGCGAACCGGCTTCGCCTGCCGGTCACGATCCACCTGCGCACCCCCGACCCGTCCTATGGCCGGGAGCACTCGCTGATCTTCCTCGGCCAGGTCCTCCCCGAGGCCCCGGACGTCCCCGTCCAGGTCGCGCACCTCGCGGGAACCGGCCCCGGCTACGGGCCCGACGAGGCGCTGGCGCCGCTCGCCGAGGCGATCGCGGCCGGCGATCCGCGGACGCGCAACCTCTACTTCGACCTCGCGACCAACGTGACGCCGACGATCTCCGCCGAGTCGGCCCGGCTCGTCGCGCGGCGGATCCGGCAGATCGGAACCGAGCGCATCCTCTTCGGGTCCGACCTCGACCCGGCCTCCTCGCCCCGGCAGGAGTGGGGAGCGTTCCGGGGGATGATCCCGCTGACCGACGCCGAGTTCCGCGCCATCGCGGACAACCGCATGCCCTACCTCCCCTGAGCCCCCCGGCAGGCGGGGCCGGGAGCACCGACGGCAGAAGCCCCGCCGCCTGGGAGGCGACGGGGCTTTCGCTTACCGAACGATCGGGAGACGAGTTGCCGGGCCCCGCCCAGGATTGGGAACGGCAATATCTCACGCAGAGTCAGCAGAGAACACCTGGTCCTCTGCTGACTCTGCTGCTCTGCGTGATCCAATCCTGTAGAGGGTGGGAACCGTTCGGGAGGCTCCCACGCACACCGGCCCGGCGCGCGGGAGTACCGCCACGCCTTCTGGACGTTCCGTATCCTGCAGTCTCCGAACTGGACACGTTCTCATCCTTCCTCCTGTCATTATCCGACTATACATTCGGAACCCGCAAACATCTGGAGCGACTGATTCCGATCTCCTCCATTCCTTCAGACCGGGAGGACCCGATGAAACGGACCGTTCGTACCCTCGCGCTGGCGTTTTCCGCATCGCTGCTGGCCGCATGCGCGGACCAGGTAGTGGTGCCGCCGCAGGTGCAGGGAGAGGATGCGGCCCAGGAAACCGTGCTGGGTGGAGTGCCGCGCGACGTGCCGGCGGTGAGCATCCAGCTCCCGGAGGCCCCGCGCCCCTGGGACCGCAGCCCCGCAGAGCTGGAGCGGACGCTGGCGGCACGCGTCTCCCGGGCCCACGTGGTGGGCGCAGGCGAGGGGGCGGGACGCGTGCACGCGGTCGTGGCGTTCAAGGAGCGCCGGAGCGCCCGGGCGCTGCGGACGGGCGTGCGGGCGGCGGTGTCGGCGCGGGCGGTGTCGGCGGGGCTGGAGCTGCTGCGCCGGCAGGGGGTGGAGGTGGTGGAGCTGCTGGAGCACATCGGCGCCGCGCGGGTGCGCCTCACGCCGCGGGCCGCGGCGGCGCTGGCGGACGACCCGCGGGTGGACTACGTGGAGCCGCGGCAGTACGCCTCGCTGCACGCGCAGACGACGCCGTGGGGCATCTCGGCCGTGCGCGCGCCGCAGGCCTGGCTCACCACCACCGGCGTGGGCGTTCCCGTGCTCATCGTCGACGGCGGCTACCAGGCGGGGCATCCCGACCTGCGCTCCCTCCCCATCGCCCACTGCGCGGGCGCGTACGGCGGCTGCGACGACGCAGCACCGTGGCACGGCACGCACGTGATGGGGATCATCTCCGCCCGCGACAACAAGGAAGGCGTGGTGGGCGTGGGGCCGGGGATCAACGGCCAGATGCTTTACTCGTACGGCGCCTGCGGCGACGACTGTCCGACGGACGAGGTGGCGGCGGGCATCGACTGGGGCATGGGCCTGGGCGTGAAGGTGATCAACCTGAGCCTCGGCTCCCCGTACTACGACGTCGCGATGGCGAACGCGGTGGCGCAGGCATGGGGGAGCGGGATCGTCGTGGTGGCCTCGGCGGGGAACCGGGCGGCGGGCTCGGCGCCCATGATGACCTACCCGGCGGCGCTCCCCAACGTGGTGGCCGTGTCTGGCGTGGGCCAGAACCTGGCGTTCGCCGAGGGGATCTGCGGCGGGGCGGCCTCGTCCAACTACGGCGGGCACGTGGACATCGCGGCTCCGTTCGAGGCGTACAGCACCATCGGCGTGGGGGCGTACGGCATCATGTGCGGCACGTCGATGGCCGCGCCGCACGTGACCGGGGCCGTAGCGCTGATCCAGGCGAAGAACCCCGCGTGGAGCGCCGACCGCGTGGTGAAGCAGCTCCTCGCCAGTGCGCGCCCGGCCGGGGCGGCGGGGTGGGACCCGTACTACGGCTACGGCATCCTCGACGTGGAGAAGGCGGTGGGCCCCGAGCTGGCCGACCCCCGCCCCGCCGGACCGACCGTCACCATGACCGGGCCGGCGTTCACCTACACGGGCCAGACGTACACCTGGAGCGCGTCCGCCTCGGGCGGGACCGGGTCGTACTCGTACCTGTGGCACCGCAGGATGGCCGGCAGCAACGTCTGGGTGGTCGCCACCACCGATCCCTCCCTGTCGCTGACGATGTTCAACGACCAGGACTTCGAACTGCGGGTCACGGTCGCCTCGGGAGGGAAGACGGTGGAGGCGACGCGCTCGGTGACCGTCCAGTCGCTCTGCGACGGCTGCCAGGAACCGTGAGACCGCTCCGCTGACCAGAAACGGGATCCCCGCGCCGACGATCAACCGGCTCCGCGCCGGCCGAGGCGGCGACCGGACGGCGACCTCGGGAGTACCTCGCCCGTCTCGACGGCGTGACCACGATCTCCGCTCCGCGGCGCGAACGGTGATCGGAGCGGGGTTGTCACTGTTTCCGTTACTGTGACTTAGACTTTTTTGTCACTGTCAGCAGAAGCCCCGCCGCAACTTGCGACGGGGCTTCGGCTTGGGAAGGAGCGGGAAACAGGACTCGAACCCGCGACCCTGAGCTGGGAAGGCTTTGCGCTCAAGGCAGACGAAGCAACACTCTTGACGAATACTAAGCCATAGCTTAGCGTTCAGCTTAGTCTTGGGCTAAGTACAAACCTCCTCAGGAGTGAATCGAATGGTAATGTGGCACGTGCGCGATTGGCACAGGGAACAGTTGCAGCGAACCTGGGTGAGTTGGATTCATCAGTATTGGCAGCATCTCGCCAGTGGGTCGAAGATTCAGGCACCCCGCTGGCTTCCAGCACCCGCAGATGCAGGGTTCACGTTGATCGAGATTGCGCACCCGGCAGGCCAAGCCCGCGATTGGGGATTGTCCATGGCGGACGGCAGCCGCATCCACGTCCATGAGTATGCGGACGGCCGACGCGTGGTGCACCGCGACGCGTACGACCCCAACCGTGGGTTGGGCCATACGCTGGCGCACCTGATGCAGGAGACGCCCTATGGGATCCTGGCTGTCGGGATCGGAGCGTTTCTTCTGATTACGAGCGCCTCGAACGGATGACCGCCGCTGAAGTCTTTGCTGTTCGCTCACAACTCGAGCTGTCGCAGGTACAGCTCGCTCAACTGCTCGGCGTTCATCCGCTCACTGTCTCGAAGTGGGAGCGTGGATTGTTGATGCCGACGCCTCATCAGAGCGCATTGCTTCATTCGTTTGGGCAGGCCAGTAAGGCGAAGCAACAAATTGGTACTGAGGTTTCCAATCTTCTCGTCACCGCAGGTGTTGCCGTCGCTCTATTCGCCCTTCTAAACGCTGCATTCGGCAAAGAATAACGCGGTAAATCTCTCCGGCGGGGTTTCCGGACGAAGTGGATTACGTGGATTGCAGAACTGTACGCCGAAGCCCCGCCGCGACGGATCGCGACGGGGCTTTCATAATTCAGGAGCGGGAGACGGGACTCGAACCCGCGACCCTTAGCTTGGAAGGCTAATGCTCTACCAACTGAGCTACTCCCGCTCAGGCGCGCGTGAGCACACGAAACGGCGGGTAAACCTAACGCATTCGCGGATTCTGCACAATCCGCGCTCCGCCGCCCGTTCCTCCCCGCCAGGCCTCACCGCTCGCTACGGACACCCGACGCGGGGCGCCCCCGGGTGCGCTCCTTCCGGCGAATTCCACCGGGCGAAAACCGGTTCCTTGCCTCGCGCTGGGGAGGCGGCGCCTCAGGATGTTCCTGCCGTGTCCCGGTCCGTCCGGCGACCCGAGACTTCGCGAGCGACGTCAACACCAGGTCCATCAAGCGCTTGCGTTCGCCCCGCCTGTCTGGCGCCGGGCGTGCGCTGCCGCCGGCCGCGGACGGCGAGAACGTCCCGCCGTCCGCGCAGCCGCCGCCACGACCTCCCGGGCGCGGCATCCGACCTCGAATCTCACCCAGGAGATAGACCCGTGTCCAGAACCACCATCCAGGAGTTCCGCGCCCGCCTGGCGGGGCGTGCCGAAGAGAACGCCCTGCTCCGTGCCTACCGCAGCCTTGCCCAGCGCCCCACCCTCGCGGCGGGCATGCAGCAGTACCAATGGGCCGAATGGCCGGAGCCGGGGGTGCCGGCTGCCGTTCGCACCTGAGCGGAGGCCGACGATGAGCACCGACGCCATGCGGCGGTACGTGGAGCAGGCGCTGCTCCGCCATGCCGAACGGGATGGCTGGGAGGCGCTGCGCATGGTGTCGGCGCTCGCGGCGAGGATCCACCCGGTGGGCCCGTCGGAGCTGGTGCTGCGGGCCTGCCGCGCCGCGGGCGGAGCGAGCGAGCGGGGCCACCCGGCCGCGGCATCGCTCTTCTGCCTGCACACCGCCATCCACCTGGTCGACGACCTGATCGACGAGGAGGAGCGCTTCGTCGTCGACCTCACCCCCGGGCTCCTGGCCAACCTGGCCCTGGCGCTCCAGTCGCTCGCCATCGAGGTGCTGGAAGATGCGCCGGCGGCCGTGCGCGCCGAGCTCATGCGCGCGGCCGCCATAGCGGGGCGCGAGACGGCGCGCGGGCAGGAGCTGGACGCGGCGGGGGCGGCGGACGAAGAGGCGTACTGGAAGAACGTGGAGAGCAAGACGCCCCCGCTCTTCGCGGCGGCGCTCTACATGGGCGCGCTCCTGGGCGGCGCCGCGCCCGAGGTGGGGTCGGCGCTGGCCAAGGCGGGGACGCCGCTGGGCGTGCTGGTGCAGCTGGGCGACGACCTGGGCGACGTGATGGACGCCCGGCTCCACCCCGACTGGCAGCGCCCGGGCGACAACATCGCCCTGCGCTTCGCCCTGGAGGCCGACCACCCGGAGCGCGAGCGGTTCCGCGCCCTGGCTGCCCGCATCGCCGAGCCGGGGGCGCACGCCGAGGCCCGGGAGATCCTGGTGCGCTCGGGCGCGTTCAGCTTCTGCGTGCACCACATGCTGCTGGCGGCCGGCGAGGCGCGCCGGCAGGTCCTCTCGCTCCCGCTGGCCGACCCCGCGCCCCTCCTGGAGACGATCGACCACCTGGCCGCGCCCGTCACCGGGCTGCTGGCCGAGGTGGGCGCCGCCGCCGGAGACTTGGCGGCGGCCGGGGCGTAGCGGCGCGACGAGGCACGGCGCGCCGGTCCGAAAGACCCGCGCGCCGTGCTGTCGAACGCTTTGAAAGGGGAGAGAGCTGACGGGGGGAATCGAACCCCCAACCTTCGCATTACAAGTGCGGTGCTCTGCCAATTGAGCTACGTCAGCGTCCGCGTCCCGCGCTCCGGCCGGGCATCGCCGCGATGCCGGACGTGGCGAAAGCGACCCGCAAAGATACCACTTTCCCGCCGCCGATTCCACCCTTTTTCTCGTCGCGGCCAACGCCCTTGCGGCGGTCAGATCCAGATTTCTCACGCAGAGCAGCAGAGTCAGCAGGGAACGAGGTGTTCCTCTGCTGACTCTGCTTACTCTGCGTGAGGCTTTGCCGTTGCGGGTGACGGCACGGCACCGGACCCCGCCCGCAACGCCTCGGCCCCCGCACTTCGCACCTCGCACTTCGCACTTCGCACCGCCCCTACGCCGTCACCTCCCACCGCGGCCCCTGCGGCGTGTCCTCCACGGTGACGCCGCGCTCGGCCAGCTCGGCGCGGATGGCGTCGGCGGTGGCGAAGTCCCTGGCCTTGCGGGCGGCCTGGCGCGCGGCGATCCGCTCCTCCACCCAGCCGGCCAGCGCGGAGTCCACCGCCGCCTCGCCGTCGGCCAGCGAGAGGAAGGCGAACACCGAGTCGATCCGCTCGAAGGCGTCGAGCGCCGCGTGCCGCTCCGCCTCGCTGATCGGCCGCGGGCCCAGCGCCTGGAGCCGCTGGTTCACCCCGTCCACCAGTCGGAAGAGCTCGGCGAGCGCCACGCTGGTGTTGAGGTCGGCGTCCATCGCCTCGCGGAAGCCGGCCAGCACCTCGTCCACCAGCGGGTGCAGCGCCGGCTCGTCTTCGGGCGCGGGGTCGCGCGCCGCGGGGTGCTCGCGCAGGCGGTTCCGCGCGCCGCGCACGCGCCGCACCGCCTCGGCCGCGCTCTCCAGCCCCGCGAAGGTGAAGTTCAGCTTGCTGCGGTAGTGCGCCGTCAGGAACAGGTAGCGGATCGAGGACGGCTTCACCCCGCGGTCCACCAGGTCCTGCAGGTTGAAGATGTTCCCCGTGCTCTTGGCCATCTTGTCGCCCTCGAGCAGGAGGAACTCGCCGTGCAGCCAGTAGCGCACGAACGGCTTGCCCGTGGCCCCCTCGCTCTGGGCGATCTCGTCCTCGTGGTGCGGGAAGACCAGGTCCACCCCGCCCGCGTGGATGTCGAAGGTCTCGCCCAGCTCGGCGAAGCTCATGGCCGAGCACTCGATGTGCCACCCGGGGCGCCCCGGCCCCCAGGGCGTGTCCCACACCGCGCCCACCCGCTCGTCCTCGGGCTTGGCGGCCTTCCAGAGCACGAAGTCGCGCACGTCGTCCTTGTCGTACTCGTCGGCCGCCACGCGCTCGCCGCGCCGCCCGGCCGAGACGTCCACCTTCGACAGCTTCCCGTAGTCGGGGAACTCGCTGATGTCGAAGTAGACCGAGCCCTCCTCGCGCGCCACGTACGCGAGCCCCCGCTCCTCCAGCCGGCGGATGATGTCGACCATCCCGGCGATGTGCTCGGTGGCGCGCGGGTGCGCGTCGGCGCGGCGGATGCCGAGCCGCTCGAAGTCGCGGAAGAGGTCGTCGACGAAGGGCGCGGTGTACTCGCCGAGCGGGACCCCCTCCTTCAGCGCGCCGCGGATCGTCTTGTCGTCGACGTCGGTGAGGTTCATCACGAACTTCACCCGCCAGCCCCGGTACTCCAGGTAGCGCCGCACCGTGTCGGAGAACGAGAAGGTGCGCATGTTGCCGATGTGCGGCGGCGCGTACACCGTGGGCCCGCACACGTACATCCCCACCTCCCCCTCCCGGAGCGGGACGAACTCCTCTTCCCTGCGGCTGAGCGTGTTGTAGAAGCGAAGCGCCATCGGAAGCGTCCTTTCGCGGTTCGAATGCAGTCGATTCCCGGACCGCGCGCGGCGAAGCGCCGCCGGCGCCGGGAGCGTCGGTCGTCAGGGGAGGGCCGACCTACATCGCCTGCTATTCATCGCCATCGGTCCCGAAGCCTCCGCCGGAGGAAGAAGAGTCCGCGTCGCCGCCGTCTGCGTCGTCGGCGTCCGTGTCGGGGTCGGCGTCGCCGCGCGCGCCGGAGAGCGCGGGGACGCGGGGCGGCGCGGACCCCTCGCGCCAGTACACCGTCTGGTGCGGGAAGGGGATCTCGATCCCCTCCGCGTCGAAGCGCAGCTTGATGCGGCGCCGGAGCTCGCGGGCCACGTCCCACTGCTTGAGCGGGAGCGTCTTGGCCCACACGCGCACGTTCACCGCCGACTCGCCGAAGCTCTCCACGCCGGGGACCTCCACCGGCTCCACCAGGAGGGGGCGCCACTCGGGGTCGTCCCACAGCCCGCGCCCCACCTCGCGCAGCACCGCCATCACCCGGTCGGGGTCTTCCCGGTACGCCACGCCCACGTCCAGCACCACGCGGCTCCAGGTGCGGGTGAGGTTGCTCACCTTGGTGATCTGGCCGTTGGGGACGATGTGCACCACCCCCTCCACGTCGCGCAGCACCACCACGCGCAGCGTCATCTCCTCCACCGCCCCCGAGACGCCCTCGATGCGGATCACGTCGCCCACGGCGAACTGGTTCTCGATCAGGATGAACAGCCCGGCGATCACGTCCTTCACCAGCGACTGCGACCCGAACGAGATGGCGAGGCCCACCACGCCCGCCCCGGCCAGGAGCGGCCCCAGCTCGAACCCCACCGCGCCCAGGACCATGAAGAGGAACATGATCCCGATCACCACCCGCCCGATGCTGCGGAACAGCCCCACCATGGTGCGGGCGCGCTGCTCCTGCGCGGTGAGCGCCGCCCCCGGCTGGCGGGCGAACGAGCGCTCGATGCGCCGGAGCACCAGCTTGAGCGCCCCGAAGGCGAGCACGGTGACCGCCACGGCGGCCGCGACCTTGAGCCCGATGGCCACCAGCAGCGGCAGGTCCAGCAGGTCGCGCAGCGACTCGGGCCTGCGCTGGCCCGCGGCCTGGACGGCGGCCAGCAGCGAGTCCGCCCGGATCGCGACGAGCGAGTCTACCTGGAGCGTCCTGGCGAGGAGCGAGTCGACCTGGAGCATCGGCGTGGGGCCGGGGTCCGCGGGGTCGGGGAGCCCATGGGCGCGGCCCCTCCGGAGCGCAATCCTAGGCCGCGCCCTTCGCCCGTGTCAAGCCGAATCGCCGTCCCCGCTCCGACCCGCCGCCCTCCGTCCGCCACGAAAAGAGCGCGGGCGGGGTGTCTGCCCCGCCCGCGCTCGCGCCGCGTCCGCCGACCCGATCCGCCCCCGTCCTAACGGAGGAGGCGGATCTCGCGGACCTTCCACCCGCCGCGCTCCCAGACGGTGCCGACGTACACGGTGGAGGTCTCGCGGTCGGTGACGCCGCGCGGGCGCGACACCCAGGTCAGCTCCCCGAAGCCGCTCGGGGGCTGCCCCCCGGCGATCTCGACCTGGCCGGGGCGCACGGACAGGCTCTCGCGCTCGCCGAAGAGGCGGCGGAGCGCGGCCGCGGCGTGGCGGGCCTCGACCGCCTCGGCGGGGCCGGTGCCCAGGTCCAGGACGATGCGTCCGTCGGCCGGCGCCAGCTCCACCAGCGCGCCGGCGTCGCCCTGGGCCCACAGCCGCGCCACGCCCGCCACGAAGCTCTCGAGCGGGGCGGTGCGCTGCGCCGCCAGCGGCGTACAGAGCGCGAAGAGGAGGAGCGGCAGCGTCGCCAGGACGCGGAGCGAAGTCATTCCAATCCCTCGGGTCGAACGGGTCCCGCAGTGTACTCCCCCCGCCCCCAGTCGTTCCCCCCGGCGGCGACAGATCAAAAGCCTCACGCGGGGGAAACGGAGTCAACGGAGAGCGAGAAGGGTTCTCCGTTCCCTCCGCCGACTCCGGGTGAGACATTCGAGCTCACCCCCCGGCTTCCAGCTCCTCCAGCGCCCGCGCGAGCGCCGCCGCCGGGTCCGCCGCCGCGGTCACCGAGCGCCCGAGGACGACGTAGTCCGACCCCGCCCGCGCCGCTTCGGCCGGCGTGGCGACGCGTGCCTGGTCGCCCGCGGCGTCGCCGGCCAGGCGGATGCCGGGCGTCAGCACCACGAACCCCTCCCCCGCCGCCTCGCGCACCACCGGCACCTCGTGCACCGAGGCCACCACGCCGTCCATCCCGCACCGCTCGGCAAGGCCCGCCAGCCGCGCCACCTCGTCGGCCGCGACCACCGCCTCGCGCCCCCACGCCTCCGCCAGCTCCGCCTCGGTGAGCGAGGTGAGCACCGTCACGCCCAGCAGCCGGGGGCCGGGGCCGCCGCGCGGGCCCGCCGCCTCGCGCGCCGCGCCCAGCATCGCGGCGCCGCCGGCGGCGTGCACGGTCAGCAGCTCGACGCCGAGCGCCGCCGCGCTGCGCACCGCGTGGGCGACCGTGTTGGGGATGTCGTGCAGCTTGACGTCCAGGAACACGCGGCGGCCGCGCTCGCGCAGCGCGCGCACCACCCCCGGCCCCTCGGCCGTGAAGAGCTGCAGCCCCACCTTCACGAAGTCGGCGCGCGGCCCCAGCCGCTCCACGAGCGCCAGCGCCGCGGACGCGTCGGGCACGTCCAGGGCGACGATCGGCACGGGTCTCTTCATGCGGGATTCAGAAAAGACTTATCTCACACAGAGACACAGAGAAACGGAGAACAACCAGAAGCAACGGGTTTTCTCCGTGTCTCTGTTTCTCTGTGTGAGACCATGGGGTTGTCGTTGACGTTATCGCGGAGCCTGGCCCAGCCTGCCGAGCGCGGCGCGGGCGTGGGCGACGCGCGCCTGCAGCGGAGAGGCGCGGTCCGCCTCCGAGGCGGCCTGGAGGAAGCGGGCGTACGCCGCGCGCGCGCCGGCCGCGTCGCCCTCGGCCTCCAGCACCCGGCCGAGCGCGTGCAGCCGCAGCACGTCGTACACGGGGTCGCCCGGCCAGCGCAGCTCCAGGATGCGGCGGGCGCGGCCGCGCGTGGAGGCGTCCATCCCCAGGCGCTCCACCCAGCGGAACCAGAACGGCTCCAGCACCCCGCCGGGAATGAAGCCGCCCTGCCCCAGCGCGTCCTCCACCGCGTTCAGCCCGCCCCGCGCGTCGCCCGAGAGCACCCGCGCGAACGCCTCGGCCACGGCGACCAGCGTGTCGCGCCCGTGCACGACCGGCGAGTCGGGGAGCGCCTTCAGGCGGGCGGCGGCGCGGCGCAGCGCCGGCAGGTCGGCGCGGTCGACGGCCCCGAGCGCCTCGGCGGCCGCGCGCTCCAGGGCCGTGAGCGCCAGCGCGGAGTCGCCCGCCGCGAGCGACGAGTCCGCCACCCCGGCCAGCACGGCGACGGCGGCGAGCCGCCGCATCTCCCCCTTGTCCGACGGACGCCGGGCCAGGTGGGCCTCCAGCCCGCGCCGCCCTTCCGCCGCGCGCCCGCCGGCCAGCAGCAGGTGCGCGAGCGGCCCCTCGGCCGCCTGCGCGGGGGTCCGCCGGCGCACCTCGGCCTCCACCCCGGCCGCGAGCGCGCGCCGCTCGGCGGGGGGGAGGAGCGCGGCGTCGCGGAGCAGCGGGACGAGGACGGCCCGGCGCGCCTGCGAGCCCAGGTTGGCCGAGCCGGTGGGCGAGGCCAGCGCCTCGGCGATCCCGCGCGCCAGCGCCTGGCGCTCGCCCGGCGCGCGCAGCGCCTGGAGCCCCGCGCGGTACACGCGCACCGCCGAGGAGTCGACCGAGGGCGCGCGGGAGACGATGTCGACGTACCGGGCCGCGAGCGCCGTGTCGGCCGCGCGGAACGCCACCTCCAGCGGGTGGATGAGCGCGGGCACGTACGCCGGGTCCAGCTCCAGCACGCGGTCGAAGAGCGAGAGCTGGCGCTGGGGCGGGACGTCGCTGGGCCCGGCCCGCTCGTCGCGCAGGTGGTAGAGGACGTCGGCCAGCAGGAACCACCCCTCGGGGTCGTCGGCGTAGCGCTCCACGTGCGCGGAGAGGGTGTCGGCCGCGGCGGCCTCCTGGCCCGCGCTCCTGAGCGCCTCGGCGCGCACCAGCGTCTGCTCGCGCGCGGGGAGGCGGTCCACCAGGCGCATGGCCACCCCCGAGTGGCGCGTGGCCAGCTCGCGGTTGCCCAGCCACCCGGCCGAGGCGGAGAGCCGGTAGTGCGCCAGCGCGAAGAGCGAGTCCTCGGCCACGGCGCGCCGGAACGCCGCCACCGCCGCGTCCCAGTCCGAGGCGCGGTAGTGGCGCTCGCCCTCCAGGAAGGCGCGGATGGCGCCCAGGTCGCTGCTGGTGATGGCGCCCACGTTGAGCCGCGGCAGGGGCTCGCTGCCGCGCCACACCTCGCGCAGCAGCGCTAGGCTCACCGTGTCGACCAGCGCCAGCAGGTCGCGGCTCTGTCCGTCGGCCTGCACCGAGGCCAGCCGCCGCCCGTCGATGGCGTAGAGGTCGGCGCTGATGCGCACCGAGGGGCCGGCCTGCACCACGCTCCCGGTGAGGAAAGAGCCGGCCGCCGTCTCGCGCGCCACGGCCAGCTGGTCTTCGAACGAGGGGGTGCGGCCGCGGGCGCGCTCCTGCCAGCGGCTGAGCACCAGGCGCGGGTCCACGGTGCGCAGCGTCCCCACCTCGCCCAGGTTGCGCGAGAGGAGGTCCACCATCCCCTGCTCCAGCACCTTCACCTCGGGGCCGCCCGAGGTGCTGAACGGGAGCACGGCGATGAGGTCGGCCCCCGGCGCCACCACGGCCTGGGCGGTGCGGGGCGCGCCCAGCGCCACCGCGAACGCCAGGCTGCCGGCGAGCGCCAGCGCCGCCCCGCCGAAGAGCATGGCGGGGCGGAAGCGCGCCACCAGCCGGCCCCCACGGCCGGCGCTGGGGGAGAGGACCAGCCCCTCGGTGGTGAGGTCGAAGACCCAGCCCAGCAGGAGGGCGACGGGGAAGCCCGCGAGCGCGGCCACCACCAGCACGCGCAGGAACGAGTTGGGGACCTCCAGCGCCTCGAAGACGATCTGCGCGCCCTGCAGCACGACGAACGCGGCCGCGGCGTACGCCACGGCCACGCGCACCACCCGGCGGCGCTTCAGCTCCTCGAGGAAGGTGGGACGGTCCTGCTGCTCGCTCACGACGGGCCGCGGCGGGGAAGGAAGATCGGCCCGCGCCGGTCGGGCGGGCACGCGGGGAAAAGTAAGCGGTGAATGTAGCTCGGGGGAGCGGCTCGCGGAAGTGCCTGCCGGATCACAATTTGGGACAGCTCTCACCCCGCCCTCTCCCGAACTTCAGGAGAGGGAAACACCTCGGCGCTGCGCGCGACGGCGGGGCGAGGTTTCACGTGCGTCGGCAGGCTCCGGCGCGGGGCCCTCACCCGCCGCCTGAGAGCGGCAACCCTCTCCCAACTTCGGGAGAGGGTGGACTTTACGCGGCTCGGTGCGGGAGGCGCGAGAGCGCGACGGTGCGCGTGAGGGTGCGGCGGGTGCCGGACGGGCCCACGACCCGCACGCGCATCTCGACCTCGGGTCGTGCGCGCGGCCGTCTGCCCCTGCGGGCGCGGCGCGGACGCGTACCGGACGCGCGGCGGGTCCGTCCTCAATATCCGCCGGCTGTACGCTCGGGGGGCACGCAGTCCTCCATTTCCAGGGTCGCGGCGCTCTCCGCCAGCCTGGCCCGGGCTTCCGGGGTGTCGGCCCGGGTGCGGAAGGCGACGACGAACCCCTTGTTGCCGAGGGACGCCATGTACTGCAGGTTGTAAACGGGCTTTCCCGCCAGCTGGCCCGTGAACTCCAGCCGCGCCCAGCGGGTGCCGCCCTGCTCCACCACGTCCTTCCGGATCACCTCCCCGATGTTGGGCCCCATGCTCGCGGCCATGGCATCCGCCAGCGACTCCACCGGCCCGAGCGCGGGCCCCGTCATCACCGTGATGGACGTGCCCGAATCGTCGCTGAACGCCAGCGGGGTCCACGTGGACGCGTTGGGCCGCCGGGGAATGCTGCGCGCGCGCATCCCTTCCGGCACCACCAGCGAGACGGCTCCCCCGGACGTCTCCACGCGGCGCGGGTCCGCGGGGTCCGGGTACGAGCGCATCCGTCCGCGGTCGCACACGCCGGGCGCCGCCGGCGGGGCGGGGGCCGCGGCATCATCCGGCAGCGAACAATCACGCGCCTGCAGGGTCTCGCCGCTGGCCATGAGCTGCGCCCTGCGCTGCTCGTCGCGCGCATCCGTCGTCATCCGCACGTGCACGCCCCGTCCCTGGAACGCGGTCGCGTAGTGCTGCTCGTACAGCTGGTACTCGCCGGCCATCCGGCGGGTGTAGTGGAAGCGCAGCCAGCGCGTCCCCGAGATCTGCACCGTGTCGCGGCGCAGCCACTCGATGTCGGGCGACCGCAGCTCGATGTACCGGGAGAGGAGCTCCGCGGCTCCCGGAGAGCCCGGCTCCGGCGCCCAGGCCGAGGACCAGGCGATGACGACGGTGCCCCCCGGGCCGGCAAGGACCAGGTCGTAGACCCCGTCCGGGGGGAGCGCGGTCAGCCCCGGGGGCGGCACCAGCGACACGCGGCCCCCGGCGATGGAAGCGGGCGGCGGGGTCGCGGCCAGGTGTGCGCGCAACTCCGCCTGGTCACAGGGGGGCCGCGCCGGCTGCGCGGCGGCTTCGGCGGTCCACGCGAAGGCCAGCACGGCGGCGCGCGCGGCGAGACGTCGGAACGGAGTTTTCATGGTCGTCGTCAGAATCGAGGGGGGAACATGGGAGGGACGGCGGCCGTCCACCGCGGACACCCGCACCCGGCGGCACAGCCGCACGGGCGAGGCGGGGACGCCGGCACGGCTCGTCAGCATCGGCTTCGCAGGGCGAGGCCTGCCTCGACCGGCGGGGGCAGCCCTGCGTGACAGGCGAGGCAGTGTGCCGGGCCACCTTCGCTCGGACTCGCAGGCTCGCCCCTACGGAACCCCAAAGCGCTTCGAGCGACGAACCCTGCGTGAGATGCTATGTAGGACGGGGCCGCCGCGGTTAAGCTCTCCTGGAGGTCATCACTCAACCAGGAGGAGCCGATGAGAACCGCGACGACCCCGAAAGTGGTGAGCGCTGCTGCCGAGCCGGTGCTGTGCGTGGGCTTC
>DASVWD010000060.1 GCA_036389795.1 Longimicrobium sp. | reverse complement strand
AAGGAGAAGATTTCGCTTGCCCCAATCCACCGCCACGCAGATCATCGCACGCCTGACGGAGCTCGGCGACCCCGGGCACGCGCGCTTCGTCCAGGGCTACTTCCGCACGGGCCCAGGCGAGTACGGGGAAGGCGACCGGTTCCTCGGCATCCGCATCCCCCAGCTCCGGGAGCTCGCGCGCGAGCTCCGCGGACTGCCGCTGGCGGACGCGGCGGAGCTGCTGCGCTCGCCGTGGCACGAGGCGCGGCTCCTGGCGCTGCTGGTCCTGGCCGACGGCTACGGCCGCGCGGACGAGGCCGGGCGCGAGGCGATCTACCGGCTCTACCTGGACAGCACGCGGCTCATCAACAACTGGGACCTGGTCGATTCGTCCGCGCCGCAGGTGGTCGGGGCGCACCTGGAGAAGCGCGACCGCGGGATCCTCGACACGCTCGCCCGGTCGGAGTCGCTGTGGGAGCGGCGGATCGCCATCCTCGCGACGCAGCACTTCATCCGGAAGAATGACTTCGCGACCACGCTGCGCATCGCGGAGATCCTGGTGCACGACCCCCACGACCTGATCCACAAGGCGGTCGGCTGGATGCTGCGCGAGGTGGGCAAGCGCGACCAGGCCGCCCTGGAGGAGTTCCTGCGCCGGCACTGCCGCACCATGCCGCGCACGATGCTGCGCTACGCCATCGAGCGCTTCCCGCCGGAGCTGCGCGAGCGGTACCTGCGGGGCGAGGTGTGAAATCCGGCGGCTGCACCGCCGGGAGGCCCCCTCCCCGCGCGGCCCTCGGCTGCTCGTTCCTCGCAGCCAGAGGGCGCGCTCCCTCCCCCGCTGCGCGGTGGAGGGGAAACACCTCGGCGCTGCGCGCGACGAAATCAGGTGCGTAGAGAACGGGACTGCGGTTGCGCCCGTGTCCGTCCGTGTGGACGACTCGTAATGATCGAGCCTACCAAGCGGGATCGCAGCTGACAGGAAGTGGGGGGTCCGGTGGCAAAGCGCCGCCCGCAATGGGGAGCGGGGGATCCTGCGACGCGACGCCGCCCGAAACGACGATCGGGGGATCCGGATTGTTGGACATAACGGGCCTCCTTGAAAAGAGGGTGGGAGCCACGCGCGGGAACGCGAGCGTCCAGCGCATTGGCGGGGGAAAGCGGGGCCGTCGCCGCTATTTTGAACGTAGCTGTCGCGATCTAATTACGCAATAATATAGAGACACGGTTATGTGTCACTTACTTCCGTTCTCCGGCCTCGGTCAACCGTTTCTGGTTCCACCGGTGCGCGCGCGCATCGGGTGATTCCGCCATTTACCGCGCATTTTGCTTCACCCCGCACCGGCCATGGAATTTGTGAGGCTTCCGTAGTTCAGCGCGTGTCTTCAGACACCGCACACGCCTCGCATCCCGGTCACTCGCAACGCAACCCTCCCCTTTCCGCGCCCGTCCGCCTCCCGTACACTAAACCTTTTCCGATCCTGACGAGCGTTACGTTTCCCAGCAAATCCGAGCGACTGTGACGGCTGTCGAACGCAAGCCCCTGAAGGTGGTGATCGTCGGCGGGGGCCGGCGGGGCTCTACCTGGCGCTCCTGCTCAGGAGGCTGCCGCTACGAAGTCCCCCAGCGATCAGGATCGAGCCGGAGAATGGAGGGAAGCGGATCGGTCGCCGAGGTGCCCCATGAGCGTTCCACGATCTTGAGCGTGCTGATCGGGAGGCCGCGATCCATCCACTGCACGGCCGCATCGATGATCGCGGCCAGCATGATGAGCGGGTCGGCGCGCTGCTCTCCCGAGGCGAGCAGGGGCATCGCGATCGTCCTGACCGGCGGGTCGCCGAGCATGGCGAGGGCCATCATGCTCTGGAATACGTCTCCCACTTCCGCGGGGCGGCCGCGAAACAGCGGCTCGAAGCAGAGGATGCGTCGGAAGCCGAACCCCGGATACTCCCGCGTGAGGTCCCTCGAGATCCAGCACGACAGCTCGTCACGCAGGTCGAGCTCCTTCTCCAGCGCCAGCCGCGCGACGGAAAGTCCCTTCCGGTACAGCGCGCCGATCAGCGAGCGAGGGGTCGGCGCGTAGCTGTCGGGAAAGGCCGAGACGACGAGCAGGTCCACCTCTTCGCCCGCGGGGATGGCGGCCAGGTCCCCCTCGTACAGCTCGATGGACTTCGGTTCAGGTGGATCAGCTGATTCCAGCGTCGCGAGCAAGCGCATGGAAGTCTCTCCTGGCGTCGACGGATTTCGGGCAGTCCACGTTTTGTCGAAATCTGTCGGGTAACGGCCGCGTGCGCCAGAACGTTCCTTGTCCGCCTGAAATCTCCGCCTCTTTCCGCCTCTGCCCGCCCGCCGTACACTACCCTGCCGGACCCCGAAACCACCGTTCCACCGATCCCCTGAATGCTCGCAGGACACACGTGACGGCTGTCGAACGCAAGCCCCTGAAGGTGGTGATCGTCGGCGGGGGCCCGGCGGGGCTCTACCTGGCGCTCCTGCTCCGCAAGGCCGACCCCGCGCGGCAGGTCGTCGTGCTGGAGCGCAACCGGCCCGACGACACCTTCGGCTGGGGCGTGGTCTTCAGCGACCAGACGCTCGGCAACCTGCGCGAGGCCGACCCCGAGAGCTACGCGGCCATCGCCGACAACTTCGCGCACTGGGACGACATCGACATCCACTTCCGCGGCGCCGTGATCACCTCGGGCGGCCACGGCTTCAGCGGGATCGCCCGCGTCAGGCTCCTCCAGGTGCTCCAGGAGCGCGCCGCCGGGCTGGGCGCCGAGCTGCGCTTCCAGACCGACGTGGCCGACGACGCCGAGCTGGACGGGCTGGGGCTCGGCGACGCGGACCTGGTGGTCGCCGCCGACGGGGTGAACAGCCGGCTCCGGGCGAAGTACGCCGCCCAGTTCCGCCCCGACCTGGACGTGCGCACGGCGCGCTACGTGTGGCTCGGCACCGACCGCCTCTTCGACGCCTTCACCTTCCTCTTCGTCGAGAACCCGCACGGCGTCTTCCAGGCGCACGCCTACCGCTACGACGAGCGCAACTCGGCCTTCATCGTGGAGTGCGACGAGCAGTCGTGGAGGAACGCCGGCTTCGACCTGCTGGACGAGGCCGGCACCGTGGAGGCGTGCGAGGCGATGTTCGCGCCCTGGCTGGACGGGCACCGGCTGGTGAGCAACGCGCCGCACCTGCGCTCGCCCTGGATCAGCTTCACCCGCGTCAGCAACGAGCGCTGGTTCACGCTGGACGGCGGGGTCGCGCCCGTGGTCCTGATCGGCGACGCGGCGCACACGGCGCACTTCTCCATCGGCTCGGGGACCAAGCTGGCGATGGAGGACGCCATCGCGCTGGCCCGCATCCTGGGCGAGGAGACGGACCTGGCGGTCGTCCTGCCGCGCTACCAGGAGGAGCGGAGGACCGAGGCCGTGCGGCTGCAGAACGCGGCGCGCAACTCGATGGAGTGGTTCGAGAACGTGCGCCGCTACGTGCACCTCGATCCCCCGCAGTTCGCCTACTCGCTGCTCACCCGCAGCCAGCGCGTGAGCCATGAGAACCTGCGCCTGCGCGACCGGGCGTACCTGGAGGGCGTCGAGCGCTGGTTCGCCTCGCAGGCCGCCGGGCGCGAGGCGGCGGCCGCGGCGTCGGTGCCGCCGATGTTCACGCCCTTCACCGCGCGCGGGATGACGCTGCACAACCGCGTGGTGGTGGCGCCGATGGACATGTACTCGGCCACGGACGGCGTGCCGAACGACTTCCACCTGGTGCACCTGGGTGCGCGGGCGCTGGGCGGGGCGGCGCTGGTGATGACGGAGATGACCTGCGTCTCGCCCGAGGGCCGCATCACCCTGGGGTGCACGGGGATGTACACCGACGAGCACCTGCGGGCGTGGACGCGCATCGTCGACTTCATCCACGCCTGGACGCCGGCGAAGGTCTGCCTCCAGCTCGGCCACTCGGGGCGCAAGGGGGCCACCCGGCTGATGTGGGAGGGGATGGACGAGCCGCTGGAGGAGGGCGGCTGGGAGGTGACGGGCCCCTCCGACGTCCCCTGGGCGCCCGGCAACCCGGTGCCCCGGCCGATGACGCGTGCCGACATGGAGCGGGTGCGCGACGAGTTCGTGCTGTCCACCGTGATGGGGATGGAGGCCGGCTTCGACATGGTGGAGCTGCACTGCGCGCACGGCTACCTCCTCTCCAGCTTCATCACCCCCTTGAGCAACACGCGCACGGACGAGTACGGCGGCACGCTGGAGAACCGGCTGCGCTACCCGCTGGAGGTGTTCCGCGCCATGCGCGAGGTGTGGCCCGAGGAGCGGCCGATGTCGGTGCGCATCTCGGCCACCGACTGGTGCGAGGGCGGCCTCGACTGCACCGACGCGGTGGAGGTGGCGCGGGCGTTCCACGCGGCGGGCGCGGACCTGATCCACGTCTCGGCGGGGCAGACGTCGACCGGGGCGAAGCCGGTGTACGGGCGGATGTTCCAGACGCCGTTCAGCGACCGCATCCGCAACGAGGCGCGCGTGCCCACCATCGCGGTGGGCAACATCACCGAGCCCGACCAGGTGAACGGGATCATCGCCGCCGGCCGCGCCGACCTGTGCGCGCTGGCCCGCCCGCACCTCCACGACCCGCAGTGGACGCTGCGCGCCGCCGCCGAGCTCGATTACGCCGACCAGCCCTGGCCGGTGCAGTACCTGAGCGGCCGCTCCCAGCTCGAGCGGCAGATGCAGCGCAGGGCGCAGGAGCTGGCCGGGGGCGGGATCTAGGGTTCGGCGCCGGGGGAGATTCGTCGAAGGAGGCAGCCTCCGCGACGGGCGGCTGAAGCCGCGGCAACAACTGCAGGAAGCCTCGCCGGCCAGCTTCGGCGTGGAGGTGGGGTCCGTGCGGGCGAGGCTTGCGACAGGAGGCTCGGTGCGCGGAGGGCAGTCTTCCGCGGACGCGGGAGGGGGGAGGGCGTTTGGCGGATTCGAGATACCTGGCCGGAAAGCACGCCGTCGTCACCGGCGGGGGGCGGGGGATCGGCGCGGCGGTGGCGGAGGAGCTGGCGCGGCTCGGGGCCGGCCTGACGCTGCTCGGGCGCGACCTCGCCCGCCTGGAGGCGCACGCGGCCGCGCTGCGGGAGGCGTTCGGCGCGCGCGTGGCCGCGCTCGCGTGCGACGTGGCGGACGAGGCCTCGGTCGCGGAGGCGTTCGGGCGCGCGCGGGAGGCGCTCGGCGAGGTGCACGTCCTGGTCAACAACGCCGGGCAGGCGGAGGCCGCCGGGTTCGCGGAGATGCCGCGCGAGGTGTGGGACCGCATGCTGGCGGTGAACCTGACGGGCACCTATCTCTGTACCCGCGAGGTGATCCCGGCCATGGCGGAAGCGCGCTGGGGCCGCGTGGTGAACGTGGCCTCGACGGCGGGGCTGCGCGGCTACCCGAAGACCGCGGCGTACTGCGCGGCCAAGCACGGCGTCGTGGGCCTGACGCGCGCGCTGGCGCTGGAGACGGCGAAGCTGGGGATCACGGTGAACGCCGTCTGCCCCGCCTACACCGACACCGACATGGCCAAGGCCGCCGCCGGCAACCTGGTGCGCAGCCTGGGAAAGACCGAGGACGAGGCGCGGCAGATGCTCACCCGCGTGATCCCCCGCGGCTCGCTCATCCGCCCCGACGAGGTCGCCAGCGCCGTCGCCTGGCTCTGCTCCCCCGGCGCGTCCGGCGTGACGGGGCAGGCGCTCGCGGTGGCGGGGGGCGAGGTCTGATATGAGACTGCGACGAAAGCCTTCCGCCGAGATGTTGTCTCCGAATCTCGTGGAGTTTATCTTGCGGTTGTGTAAACGTGCCTATTGCACAACAAACGCAACCCGAGGTGCAGGATGAGTCCCACGCGGCAGGAGGATGCCGGTCCGGCTGCGGTTCGCGCGTCGCTGGGGAGGCGGATCGAGCGCTACGTGGCGCACGCGCTGGAGCGGATGAGCGAGGCGGACCTGCTGAAGGCGGTGGCCGCGCAGTCGCCCGCGGAGACGTTCGCGGAGATCGTGCTCGCCACCCCCGAGCCGCGCGAGCACGACTGGTCGGAGCTCCTGCTGCGGGGCGCCGCCGCGAAGAGCGAGATCATGGAAGCGGTGGGCGGGCTGCTCTCGTCGTCCGAGGCGGCGGCGCTGCTCAAGATCAGCGTGCCGGGCGTGAAGCAGCGCGTGCAGCGCCGGGCTCTGCTCGCCGCGCCGATGCCGGGCGGGCAGTGGGGATTCCCCGCCCGGCAGTTCGACCGCGACGGCCGCGTGCGCGAGGGAGTGCCGGCGGTCGCCGCGGCGGGCGCGGAGCTCGATCCCTGGGTGCTGCTGTCGATCCTGGCGGACGACGTGGAGGACGAGCGGGGCGGCATCCTGCTGGAGCGCCTGGACGACGCGGACGTGCGCGAGGACGTCCTCTCCCGGCTGGCGACGTACGGAGAGCACGTCGCCCCCTGATGGCGATCCGGCTCCCGAAAGACCCTCCGGTCGCCGAGGTGCCGCTCGACCAGGTGCTCTGGCGCGTCCACCTGCTCCGGTATGAGGCGATCTGGTTCGGCCCGGGCGAGGGCGCGCCGCCGAAGGGACGCTTCGACGCGCCGGGCGGCGAGTACGGCGTCTGCTACTTCGGCGAGTCGCTCGGGGTGGCGATCCTGGAGACGCTGGTTCGTGGCCGCAAGCGCCCGCTGATCTCCCGCGCCGACCTGGAGGTGCGGGGCGGGTCGGCGTTCGGCCTGGCGGCGCCGCTCAGGATGCTCCAGCTGGAGGGGCCCGGTCTGCCGAGCTTCGGAGTCGGCGCGCACGAGGTCATGGGCGACGACTACGCCTCGTGCCGGGACTTGGCCCGCCGCATCCACGCACGATTTTCCGAGCTGGACGGCGTCCAGTACCGCTCGCGCTGGGATTCCAGCAGCCTGTGCTGGGCGGTGTTTTCCCGCGCCGTGACCCGTATCGGAGGGCTCGTGCGCACGCACCGGCTGGACGACCCGGCGGTGGTCGTGCCCGCACTCCGCCGGTACAGGCATGTCGGCGTGATCTAGCCGGAAGGACAGGACCATCCCGGGCGGCGATCCGCCCTCGCGACACGCCCGATCCGCGCACAGAGACACCAATCCCAGATGACCACGACCAAGCTCCGCGCCGCCGACTTCCGCCCGTCGTCCTTCCGCTGGGAGGTGGACGGCCCCGTCGGCACGGTGACGCTCAGCCGGCCCGAGCGGAAGAACCCGCTCACCTTCGAGAGCTACGCCGAGCTGCGCGACACCTTCCGCCAGCTCGTCTTCGCCACCGACGTGAAGGTGGTGGTGCTCGCCGGCGAGGGCGGCAACTTCTGCTCGGGCGGCGACGTGCACGACATCATCGGCCCGCTGGTGGAGATGCGCGAGCGGAAGCAGATGGACGAGCTGCTCGCCTTCACCCGCATGACCGGCGACCTGGTGAAGGCCATGCGCGGCTGCCCGCAGCCGATCGTCGCCGCCATCGACGGCGCGTGCGTGGGCGCCGGCGCCATCCTGGCCATGTCCAGCGACCTGCGCCTGGGCACCGCGCGCAGCAAGGTGGCGTTCCTCTTCACCCGGGTCGGCCTCTCCGGCGCCGACATGGGCGCCTGCGCCATCCTCCCGCGCATCATCGGCCAGGGGCGCGCCTCGGAGCTGCTCTTCACCGGGCGGACGATGGGCGGCGAAGAGGCCGAGCGGTGGGGCTTCTACAACCGCCTGGTGGAGCCCGACGCGCTGCTCGACGAAGCCCGCAAGCTGGCGGCGGACCTCGCGAGCGGCCCCACCTTCGCGCACGGCATGACGAAGAAGTGCCTGCACCAGGAGTGGGCGATGGGCGTCGATGAGGCGATCGAGGCCGAGGCGCAGGCACAGGCCATCTGCATGCAAACCGAAGACTTCGCCCGCGCCTACCGTGCCTTCGCCGCGAAGGAGAAGCCGGTGTTCCAGGGGAACTGAAGTGCGTGAGTGCGTGAGTGCGAAAGTGCGAAAGTGAGATGCGCGCACCGAAGCCTGCCTCGTCGAGGATGGCGGTAGTCCGCGAAGGCGGACTTCGTGTAGTTGTTGCAGCGAATTCATTCGCCCGAGCCCCCGGCCCACCCCCAACCCCGGCCTGATGCCCGACCGCACCTTCCTCGCCTGGCCGTTCTTCGACGACGGGCACCGCCGTCTCGCCGCCGAGCTGGACGCGTGGGTGCTGGCCGAGGTCGCGCCGCTCGCGGGCGCGCACGGCGACGTGGACGCCACCTGCCGCGAGCTGGTGCGGCGGCTGGCGGCGGGCGGGTGGCTGCGCTACGCCATCCCCGCGGCGCAGGGCGGCGTGCACCAGCGGCTGGAGGTGCGCTCGCTCTGCCTGATCCGCGAGCTGCTGGCGCACGCCTCGGGGCTGGCCGACTTCGCCTTCGCCATGCAGGGCCTCGGCTCGGGGCCGATCTCGCTCTTCGGCAGCGACGAGCAGCGCCGCCGCTGGCTCCCGCCCGTCGCCGCGGGCGAGGCGGTGATGGCGTTCGCGCTCTCCGAGCCCGAGGCGGGCTCCGACGTCGCGGCGATGCGGACCACGGCGCGCTCCGACGGCGGCGGGTACGTGATCGACGGGCGGAAGACGTGGATCTCCAACGCGGGGATCGCCGACCGCTACGTCGTCTTCGCCCGCTTCCCCGAGGCGGGCGAGCGCGGGTACGCCGCCTTCGTGGTCGATGCCGGCAGCCCCGGGCTGCGCGTGGCGGAGCGGATCGACGTCACCGCGCCGCACCCGCTCGGCACGCTGGAGTTCGACGGGTGCCGCGTGGGCGCGGACGCGCTGGTGGGCGAGGCGGGCGGGGGGATGAAGGTGGCGCTGGGAACGCTCGATGTCTTCCGCTCCACCGTGGGCGCGGCGGCGCTCGGCTTCGCGCGGCGGGCGCTGGACGAAGCGGTGGCGTGGACGAGGGAGCGCCGCGCGTTCGGCAGCGCCCTCAGCGAGCACCAGCTCGTGCGCGCCGCGCTGGCCGAGATGGCGCTCGCGGTCGACGCCAGCGCGCTGCTCGTCTACCGCGCCGCGTGGACGCGCGACGCCGGCGCGCCGCGCGTGACCCGCGAGGCCGCGATGGCCAAGCTGCACGCCACCGAGGCCGCCCAGCAGGTGGTCGACCGCGCCGTGCAGCTCCTGGGCGCCCGCGGCGTCGTCGCGGGGAGCGCCGTCGAGACGTTGTACCGCGAGGTCCGCGCGCTGCGCATCTACGAGGGCACCAGCGAGATCCAGAAGCTGGTGATCGCCGCTCAGCTCCTCGCCTGACGGATCGGCTCCGGCGCGGCGACGGGCGCGGTCGAGGCAGGCCTCGCCCCTACGGAGCTCCGTCACGCGCGCCGAACTTGCAGCGGCGCCGGACCCGGTAATCCGCGCAGGCGGATTTCGTGTAGTTGTTGCAGCGAATTCATTCGCCCCGGTCCGGGGTGCCCCGCGCTCCCCCTGCCCTCCCCCTGGAGGCAGCCATGCTCGAGACCATGGTCCAGCCCGAACCCGCGGCCACCGCGCACGCCGACACCTTCGCGCGCGACAACCAGCCGCCGCCCGACCAGTGGCCCGAGATCGACCTCTCCGGCGTCCCCGCTCTGGCGGCGCGGCCGCGCATCAACGCCGCGGCGGAGTTCCTGGACGCGCGCGTGGCCGCGGGCGACGGGGATCGTCCGGCGCTGATCTTCCCCGGCGGGCGGTGGACGTACGCCGAGCTGCTGGAACGGGCGAACCGGATCGCCGGGGTGCTGCGGGACGACCTGGGGCTCGTCCCCGGCAACCGCGTGCTCCTGCGCGGCTACAACGGCCCGATGATGGCCGCGGCCTGGTTCGGCGTGCTCAAGGCCGGCGGGATCGTGGTCGCCACCATGCCGCTGCTGCGCGCCCGGGAGATCTCCACGCTCGTCGCGAAGGCGCGCATCCGCTTCGCCCTCTGCGACGCGCGGCTCATGGAAGAGATGGAGGCCGCCGCCGCTCCCGCGCTGGAGCGCACGGTCCGCTTCGGCGTGGACGAAGACGGCTCGCTGGAAGGGCTGATGCGCGGGCGGCCCGCGCACTTCGACGACGTCGACACCGCGGCCGAGGACGTGGCGCTCATCGCCTTCACCTCGGGGACCACGGGGCAGCCGAAGGGGACGATGCACTCGCACCGCGACCTGCTGGCCGTGGGCGACACCTTCGGGAGCCACGTGCTGCGGCCGGAGCCGGACGACGTCTTCTGCGGCTCGCCGCCGCTGGCGTTCACCTACGGGCTGGGCGGCTACGTCCTCTTCCCCATGCGCGTGGGCGCGGCCACCCTGCTGCTGGAGCAGGCCGCCCCGCCGCAGCTCCTGCAGGGGATCCAGGACCACCGCGCCACCGTCTGCTTCACCGCGCCCACCGCGTACCGGGCGATGGCGGGGCTGGCGAAGGACTTCGACCTCTCCAGCCTGAAGAAGTGCGTCTCCGCGGGCGAGACGCTCCCCGCCGCCACCTTCGAGGCGTGGCGCGAGGCCACGGGCCTGCGCATCGTCGACGGGATCGGCTCCACCGAGATGCTGCACATCTTCATCAGCGCCGCGGGGGACCAGATCCGCCCCGGGTCCACGGGGAAGCCGGTCCCCGGCTACACGGCCACGCTGCTGGACGAGGGCGGCAGCCCCGTCGCGCCGGGCGAGCTGGGGCGGCTGGCGGTGAAGGGGCCCACCGGGTGCCGCTACCTGGCCGACCCCGAGCGGCAGCGCGCCTACGTGCAGAACGGGTGGAACATCACCGGCGACACCTACCGGATGGACGAGGACGGCTACTTCTGGTACCAGGCGCGCAACGACGACATGATCATCTCCGCCGGCTACAACATCGCCGGGCCAGAGGTGGAGAACGCGCTGCTGGAGCACCCCGGCGTGGCCGAGTGCGCCGTGGTCGGCACCCCGGACGAAGAGCGCGGGCAGGTGGTGACGGCGTTCGTGGTGCTGCGCGAGGGCTGGGCGCCGGGCGAGGAGACGGCGAAGGAGCTGCAGGACTTCACCAAGCGGCAGATCGCGCCGTACAAGTACCCGCGCCGCGTGGAGTTCGTCGCCAGCCTCCCCCGCACGCAGACCGGCAAGCTCCAGCGCTTCCGCCTCCGCGAGGGAAGTGCATCGTAGGGGCGAGGCATGCCTCGCCCGTGCCCGGCTCGCCAGGCGCGATGGCTGCTCGACGCGCGATGCCCGACTCCCGATGCGGTTGAAGCCTCGCGGGGTTTGCGAGGCTTTCTGCAGTTGTTGCTGCGGCTTCAGCCGCCCGGACCAGATTCCGCCCCCGTGACCCCGGATTCGAGCCGATGCAATTCCTCCAGCCGGAAGGGTGGGCCAGGCCGCGCGGCTACGCGAACGGCGTCGCCGCAAGTGGGCGCGTGGTGTTCGTGGCCGGGCAGATCGGCTGGAACCCCGCCACGGGCCGGGTCGAGACGGACGACTTCGTGGCCCAGGTGCGCCAGGCGCTCGAGAACGTCGCCGCCGTGCTGCGCGAGGCGGGCGCGGGGCCGGAGCACGTGGCGCGGCTCACCTGGTACGTCACCGACCGCGGCGCCTACCTCTCGTCCGCGCGCGAGGTCGGCGCCGCGTACCGCGAGGTGTTCGGCCGCCACTTCCCCGCCATGGCGGTGGTGATCGTCGCCGGGCTGGTCGAGGAGCGCGCGAAGGTGGAGATCGAGGCCACCGCCGTCGTCCCGGCCTGATCGTCTCGCGGCCGACGCCGGACGGCCGCGCGGTCGCGACTCCACACCCCCGCACGTTCTCTCCGGAGGAAGATTGGCACGAAATCCGCTCAGGATACAAATGTCTGGTGCGGAAGACCAGCGCGCAGTAAGCTTCCCCGCGGTCGTGAGATGCGGACACTTTCCGGCACCTGGTCGTCTTCCCGTCGCGAGCCACGCCCTTCGATGCCACACCCGCCCCGCCGCCCCGCACCCTGATGCTCCGCTCGCCGGAATACCTGGAGATCCTGAATGAGATCGCCCGCATCGCCTCGCTCGACCTGGAGCTCAGGCCGATGCTCCAGCGCGTGACCGACACCCTGCGGGACCGGTTCGGGTGGGAGCTCGTGGCCTGTCTCTCGGTGGACCGCGCGCGCGGCGTCTTCCGCTGCGAGGCGCTCTCCACCGGCCTCCCCACCGGCATGTACGTGGGCTACTCGCGCGAGATCGGCAGCGGCGTGGTGGGCGAGGTGGCGGCCACGGGGAAGCCGATCCTGCTGGACGACGTGAGCGGAGTCCCCAACTTCGTCGAGATGCAGTCCGAGACACGCTCGGAGCTCTGCGTCCCCGTGCTGCACCACGGCGAGACGGTGGCGATCCTGAACCTGGAGAGCCTGGAGCCGGGCGCCTTCCGCGACCAGCTCCCCCTGCTGGAAACGATCGCCGAGCAGGTGGCGGGCGCCATCGGCAACGCGCGGCTGCACGAGGAGCTCACCCGGCGCGCGCGGCTCCTGGAGATGGTGGGCGAGGTGTCGAAGACGGCCACCGACGCGGGCGAGCTGGGGCTCTTGCTGGACCGCGTGGTCGGGTACATCCACGAGCGCTTCCCGCTGCTGGTCGTCTCCATCCTGCTGGCCGACCTGGAGGCGGGCGAGTTCGCGCAGTCCGCGCACGCGGGGGAGCACTCGCGCCTCGACGCGCCCGGCGGCCGCTGGCCGATCACCCGGGGGATCGCCGGCCGCGCGCTGCGCCTGGGCGAGCCGCAGCTCGTGCGCGACGTCTCCGGCGACCCCGACTACCTGCCGATCGACAGCCGCACAGTGGCCGAGTTCGCCGTCCCGATCGTCTACCGCGGGCGCCCGCTGGGGGTGCTGAACCTGGAGAGCGACAGCCTGGAGGCGTTCAGCCCCGAGAACCAGATGGTGTTCCGCACCTTCGCCGGCCAGCTGGCGGGCGCCATCCACATGGCCAGCATCAACCAGGAGCTGGAGGAGGCCAACGAGCGGCTGCGCGAGGCCAACCAGCGCCTGGAGCGCCTGTCGCAGCTCGACGGCCTCACCGGCATCCCCAACCGCCGCGCCTTCGACCGGGTGCTGGAGACGGAATGGCGCCGCGCCTGCCGCGCCGAGTCGCCGCTCTCGCTGCTGATGGTGGACATTGACTGGTTCAAGGACTACAACGACCGCTACGGCCACCAGCGCGGCGACGAGACGCTGCGCGCCGTGGCGCAGGCGCTCGACGAGAGCCTGCAGCGCGCGGGCGACTGCGTGGCGCGCTACGGCGGCGAGGAGTTCGTGGTGCTGCTCCCGGTGATGGACGCCGGCGCCGCCGCCGCCTTCGCCGAGACGCTGCGCCGCCGCGTGGAGTCGCTCGCCATCCCGCACGAGCGCTCGCCTCTCGGCGTGGTGACGGTCAGCCTGGGCGTGGGCAGCGCGCTCCCCGCCAAGGGCGCGGCGCCCGCCGCCCTGGTGGAGCAGGCGGACCGGGCGCTGTACGCGGCCAAGCGGGGGGGAAGGAATCGGGTCAATTAGCTGGGATAAGTCAATGAGCTGAGGATAAGGAGCCTGGAGAATAAATCGCAAAATCCTTGATGCGGGTTTACTTTCAGACTAACGTGGTCCAACAGAATATTGCTGCGCCCACCAAACCATCCAGGAGGATCATATGCGTGTACGAACTCCGGAACGCCGTAGAATGACGGTCAGCCCTGCTGATTACCACAGAGAATTCTGGTCGATTGTGAATTCTCAGCTCTCGATCCGGGGATTGAGACTCTCCCGAAGCTGCGCACAGGACATGGATGAACTAATCACGCAAGGAGCTGAGACGCTGTATCGATCAGAGGGTGGTGCAAACGAAGCTTCTGAGGCCGAGGATCGTCTAAGAGAGTTTGTGAACGCTATGATGCGAGCAGCGCAGGGCCGCGGAATCGACGAGTTAGATGATGATTTGTTCTTTTCGATCAAGAGCTTCTTCTGTCCGGGTATGTGGCCATTTTGTTAGGGAGATGCATTGATGATGGATGATCACCGGAAACTTGCCTTTACTTTCGCAGGCGATACGACGAAGCAGCTTCTTACGCTTTCGACGGGTATTTTGGCGCTTACGATCACCTTTGCTAGAGACGTACTGCGATCAGTAACCATTACAGCGCTTGTAATCGCATGGTTTATCTACATTATTTCGATTTTGGCTGGCGTGATTACATTGATGGTCCTCACAGGAATCCTAGAACCTGCGGGAGATAAAGCAGCAACGGCCGGGGAGAGCACAGAGCCGTCGATCAGACATCCCAAAGTCACTCAGTTCAGCGTGATTCAAGCCGTAGCCTTCATTGGTGCTACTATCTGTGTTCTGGCCAGCGGCATTGCAACGTCATGTAGTGGTGGACAAGCACCGGCTCCCGATTCGACTTCGGTTACAAGTGTTCACCGCCAAGTCATAGGCGCGTACGTCGATAGCGATTGGCGTGGTCTCGATACTCTGCTCGCCGATGGGTGGACTGCTAGTTTGGCTGACAGCGTGCTATTCACGAAACCTGAGCTGTTACGCCGCATTCAGAGCCGACAGCGACCTGCTTTCAAGCTGGTGGATAACATAGACCTGCACGTCTATACCACATTCGCCATTGGAAGTGGATTCTTCGAACTGCAGGATCAGACGGCTATCAATCGATTCGGCACATTCTTTCTTCAGTATGACTGGGCGGGATCGACTTGGAAACTTTCCGAGGTGACACTCTATCTATTCCCAGTCGCCGATAGTTTATCGAGAAGACATTGAGGTATGGCCGATAAGCCGATTGCTATTGCATTTTAGCCCTCACCAGCGCGATCGCCCGCAAGGGTCCTCCCGAGCCGTTCTCGATCTTCATCGGCAGGGCGACGACGAGGGCGCCCGTGGGCGGGAGCTGGTCGAGGTTGGCCAGGTTCTCCAGGCCGGGGACGTTCGCCGCGGCGGCCACGCGGTGAACCCGGAAGTCCTTCGACTGGCCGTAGTCGATGGAGGCGGCGTCCACGCCCAATGCGGCCACCCGGCGCTCCTCCACCAGCAGCCGCGCGGCCTCTTCGCCGTAGCTGGGGAAGTGCAGGTTCGAGGCGTCGCCCGGGCGGTCGTCGCCGAAGTACTGCTTCCGGTTCGGCCAGAATCGCCCCCACCCGGTGTGCAGCAGCACGATGGTGCCCGGCGCGACGCGGCCGTGGCGCCGCTCCCACTCCAGCACGTCCGCGGCGGTGAGCCGGTAGTCGGGGTCGGTCGCCGTGCGCTGGCGGACGTCGATCACCACCGCGGGCGCCACCAGCCGGTCCAGCGGGATCTGGTCGGCCGTCTGCTGCCCCGCGGCGAAGTGGATCGGCGCGTCGAGGTGCGTGCCGCCGTGCTCGGGGGCGCAGAAGGCGTTGGCGGCGTAGAAGTAGCCGCCCGGCGTCTCGCCGTAGCTCAGGCGCTCCAGCGCGAACCCGGTGGTCGCTGTCGGCCAGTACAGCGTGCTGGGGCCGAACGGGTGCGTGAGGTCGACCGTGCGGTGGCCGCCGAGCGGGATGGCGCCGCCGTGGGCGCAGGCGGTGAGGAGCGCGACGAGCAGGATCGGGGGCAGGGATCGCATCGTGACCTCCGCGCGGGGACGGGCATCAGCCGAAACGGCGACCAGTGTTGCTCGGGTGCGGGCGGTTGGGCAAGGGAGATGAAGGTCGTGGCGCCGCGTCCGGTGCGTCGGGCCGACCACCAGGCGGGGCGAGTAGATCCCTCGGTCGCCGCCGGGCCTCGTCGCGAGGGTGGGATCGGCGCAGCGGCTCCCTCGGGATGACATCTCGTTGCGTCCGCGGAATCGTGATTGCCCTTCAGGTTGTCATTCCGAGGGAGCCTGCGCAGGACTCGCGTCTGCGCGGGATAGTCGTGGCGACCGAGGAATCTACTCCGCGTGCCTGGTGGCTTGGGATCATGCGCGGAACCGGCCTCGCGCGGGGGTGAGTAGATCCCTCGGGATGACATCCACCCCTTACGCGGCCGGCAGTCCTTCCCGCGCGATCTTCTCCATCACGGCCGTGAAGAGGTCGATCTCGTCCAGCGTGGTGTAGACGTTGGGAGTGACGCGGATGCCCTCGACGCCGCCCCACTTCGTCGGGCTGGTGATGATGCGGTGCTTCGTCCACAACTCGCTGTACAGCCGGCCCGGTTCGATCCCCTCCACCTGCACCATCGCGATCGCGTACGCCATCCCCGGCTCCAGGCTGGTGTGCAGGCGCACGCGCGGGTGGCGCCCGAGCGCCTTCGCCCAGCGGTCGCGGAGGTAGACCAGGCGCGCGGCCTTGTTCTCGACCCCGATGGCGCGGGTGAACGCAAGCGCCTCGGCAACGGCCAGCGCGTTGGCGGCCGGGTGCGTGCCGACGTCCTCGAACTTGCGCACGTCGGCGCGCCGGCTCTCGTCGGCGGCCTGCAGCGGCCACAGTTCCGCGATCTTCTCCCTGCGCACGTACAGCATCCCCGTGCCGTGCGGCGCGTACAGCCACTTGTGCAGGCTGGCCGCGTAATAGTCGCACTCCAGGTCCGCCCGCGTGAAGGGGAAGTGCGCGAAGGCGTGGGCGCCGTCCACGATCGCCGGGACGCCGTGCTCGCGCGCCATCCGCACCACCCGGCGCACGGGGAGCACCTGCCCGGTGACGAACGTCATGTGGCTCACCAGGAGGAGCCGCGTCCGGGGCGTGAGCGCGGACTCGTAGGCCCGCACCACCTCGGCGGCGTCCCGGGCCGGGGCGGGGAGGTCCACCAGCTTCAGCACGATGCCGTCGCGCCGCTCGCGCTGCCGCCAGGTGGCGATCATGTGCGGGTAGTCGTGCGTGGAGGCGACCACCTCGTCGCCGGACCTCAGGTCGAAGCCCAGCTGGCAGATCTGCAGCCCCTCGGTGGCGTTGCGCGTGACCGCCACCTCCTCGGCGTCGCAGCCGAACATGCGGGCGAGCCCCGCGCGCACCGTCTCGCGCTGCGGCTCCAGCACGCGCCACATGGTGTGGACCGGCGCCTGGTTGCTGTAGTCCAGGTGCCGCTTCACGGCCTCCTGCACCAGCGCCGGCGACGGGCTCACGCCGGCGTTGTTCAGGTTGATGATGCTGCGGTCCACCGTGAACGCCTGCTGCACGGCCGCCCAGTAGCGCTCGTCGCGGGCGATCTCCTCGGGGCCGCCGGCGAAGCGGGCCAGCTCGTCCCGGAGCTCGCGGAGCTGCGGCGTGCCGCCGGCGCCCAGCCAGGCGGCGGGGGCCGCGCGGCCGAGCGTGGAGAGGAAGTCGCGGCGCGTGAACATCGGCGTGCGCGGGGAGGGGAGGATCGGCGTGGAGGACTCGTCATGATAGGCGGGCCGCGGCGGACGCCACAACCCCGGCGCGCCGGCAACCATAAAACAGCCAGGCCTCACGCAGAGTTGGCAGAGGAAGCAGAGAACTCATCGCTTTGCGAGGTTTTCCTCTGCTATCTCTGCTTCCTCTGCGTGAGGATTCGCGGTTGTCTCTGGTTCTTTCGGACCGGGGTGTCAGGCGGCGGGCGCGGCGTCGGAGCCCGCCGCGGCGCCGTTGAAGGCGTCCCACTCCCGGCGCAGCCGCGCCAACAGCTCCGCCACGGGCGAGCCGGGGTCTTCCAGCTCGGGCCCGCGCTCCCCCAGGACGAACCGGAGCAGGGTGAAGCAGGTGGTCGCCTCGCCCGCCCGCACGAGCATGTCCAGGTCTTCGGGCCGGTTGAACCACAGCGTGGTGGGGTACTGCTCCGCCCGCGCGGCCAGTTCGCGCAGCGCCTGCGACGGGCGCAGCCAGGGGTGCCGGGCGAAGAGCTTCGGCCGGTCCTCCTCCAGCGCGTAGATCAGGTTCATCATCCGCCGGCCCTCGTACTTCGGGTCGCGGTACACGGCCGTGTCGACCAGCCCGCGGATCCGCTTCATGAAGATCGAGGAGGTGAGCGCCAGCAGCGAGGTCACCCGCAGGTCGACCATGCCGATCAGCTCGCGCACGGTCAGCTTCCGCAGGTCCCTCCACACGTTGGCGATCTGCATGCTCTCCCGCAGCCGCCGCTGCACGTCGCGCAGCAGCAGGCGCAGGTAGAACAGCCCGCCGGCCACGGCGGCCGCGAAGAGGAACGGCACCCCGTACAGGAAGACCTGCCCCACGCCGCGCTCGCCCTCGCGCCACTCGTCGGCCCAGGTGAGCGCCAGCATCCCCGCCGAGACCACCGCCGCCAGGAAGACGATCCACGCCAGGACCGCCGCGCCCCTCAGCTTCAGGAAGCCGCGCCGCTCCCGGGGCGGGAAGTCGTAGAGGTCCGCCTTGCGCGCCGCCACGTCGGAAACCAGCAGCGTGGCCGCGCCGCCGCGCTCGAAGGCCAGCACCAGGCTGTCGACCCCCTGGTTGTCGTAGACGCCGCCGTCCATCAGCGCCACGCCGCCGGCGAACCCGGCGCCCAGCTCGCCCTGCACCCGGTCGAGCGGGAAGTCGGCGGGCCAGGCGAAGTGGTCGGGGAAGAGGAGCGGCTCGAAGCCGCCGGGGAAGCAGCTCGACGCGGCCACCGCGTCGGCCACGCGCACCCGCTCGGCCACCGCGCGGGGGAGGGGGAGGTTGCCGTTGCCGGCGTGGGCGCGCGGGTTGGCGCTCCTGCGGAAGCGGAAGTCCACGCCGGTGCGGAACTCAGTGGAGTTGAAGATCACCTCCCGGAAGCGCGGGAAGTCCTCGCTGCCCCCGGCCATGGCGACCTCGGCCAGGCGGGTGTCGCCGAACAGCTCGGGGCGGGCGTAGACGCGCGCGGCAGAGCGGATCAGGCTGGGATAGTCGGGATGCCCGTGCTCCCGGTGCGAGGTCAGGTGCTCCAGCGCGTCGCGCATCACGTCGGTGCGGCGGAGGAAGTCGGCGAAGCGCCGCTCGAACGCGGCGAACGCCTCGCCCCGCACCACGCTCATCACCCAGGCCGCGCCCACGATGGAGCCGCCGGAGACGGTGGAGAGCGCCACCACGCCGGGGAGCAGCCCCACGCGGTCCAGCAGCCGCAGCGCGCCCAGGTGGAAGGCCGCGGCGCGGTAGCCGCCGCCGGAGAACGACAGCGCCAGGTCGCCGAGCGGGCCCGCGCCTGCGGGCGGCGCGGCGGGCGCGGCGGGGTGTGGCTCGGTCATGACCGGAAGGAGGAGAGGGGAGATGCAAAAGCCTGGCGGGAAGCTCGTAATGTCGTCCGCTCCCGGCGCGCCGTCAACGTGCTTCGCGGCGCGTGGGCATCGGCGTGGCCGGAGAAGCGGGGAGGTCGCGGCCGGGGGGCGGCGGCGGAGAGCCCGCCCCGGCCGATCCGCGGGGGGCTACAGGCCGTCGTCTTCGACGGACCAGCTCGCGGCCGTCTGCGGGCCGTACACCAGGCCGAGGCCGTGGGTCGTCGTCTGGTACTTGTTGATCAGCACGCCCTGGAGGGCCTCCTTGGGCAGGTTGCTCATGTTCGCGGGCAGGTTGGCGCCCCCCGCGTTGAGCACCTCGACCGCGAAGTCCACGCAGTTGTGCGCGACGCCCAGCCACACCCACTGCTGCTGCGCCGCCGCGTTCAGGGCCGTCCGCGCGGCCTCCATGTTGGGTACGCGGACCGAGATCTCGCCCCAGATCGTCTTGCCCTCGGCGGAGAGATACTTGGCGAAGCCGTCCGGACTCATGAACTTCGGGTAGTCGTAGGGGGCGTCGACGTGGGCATAGCCGGCCATGGTGTTGCTGAGCTTGAGCAGCGCGTGCCCGGCCAGGTTCGGTCCCGTGCCGGAGACGATGATGATCCCCGGGTCGGTGAAGCCGTCGAGGAGCCAGCTGGGAACACCGTTCTGGTACTGCTTGAAGTAGGGCATCGTGACCTCCTGGGGCGGGGAACGGCCGGGCGGGGAAGCGGCCGCACCGGACATCGCCCGTGGGAGACGGGTGCGTCCGCGGCGCGGCGAGGGGGTGGAGCTGCTGATTCTCCTAATTACGCGCGGGCGGTCGCGAACGTCAAGAAACGCGAGGAGACGGCCGGCCGAGGTCCGCGGCCATGGCCTCGAAGGCGATGCGGCGCATCGAGAAGCGGAGCTTCTCCGCCTGCGCCATCTCGGCGAAGGTGCGCGCCTGGCCGTCGGGGATGAAGATCGGGTCCCAGCCGAACCCGCCGGAGCCGGCCGGGGCGCCGGCGATGCGCCCGGACACCTCGCCGGCGTACGTGCGCAGGCGGCCGTCGTGCGCCGCCACCACCGTGCGCGCCACCGCCCGCCGGTCGTCGAAGGGGGTGAGCATCCGGCAGATCCCCTCCACGCCCACCGTGTCGACGAACCACTTCACCAGCGCGCCGGGGAGCCCGTTCCAGGCCGCGAAGAAGAGCCCGGTGTCCTCGACGATCACCGGCGCGCCGAGCCGGGCGTACGCGGCCTCGGCCTTCGCGCCGACGACGTCCTCCAGCCGCACCGCCTGCACCTCGGGGAGGTCGAGCGGCCGGTGCGCCAGCTCGCCCCCCAGGATCTCGGCCACTTCCCGCGCCTTCCCTGCGGAGCCGGTGATCAGCGTCCAGCCGGCGAGCGGATCCGGGGGAGCGTGCGTGTCCTCCGTCGAAGGCATTGCAGTGTCTCGTGAGGCCGGAGTAGCAGGACCGGGCGGTTGAGGCCCGGACAGGATGCAGGAATCGGGAGGACGAGGCAACTCGTACCACCTACCGAAAATGGCTCCCCATACGGAGAAATGTCATCCTGAGGGAGCGTCCTCGCGAGACTTTCCCCTGCACCAGAGGTTGGACGCGACCGAAGGATCTACTCCGCGTGCCTGGTGGCCTGGAGAACGTGCCGAAAGCCGGCCACGCATGGGGTCGAGTAGATCCTTCGATCGCCGCCAGAGATCCGTGCCGGGGCAGGTTCGGCGCAGCGGCTCCCTCAGGATGACGATCCCTCTGGCACGATCGATCGTGGAATCCGGTCTCACGCACCGCACTCTCACCCTACCGCCAGCCAGTCGTCGCCGGGGCGGTAGCCGAGCTCCGCCAGGCGGGTGGCGATCAGCTCGCGGGCGCCGTGGTTGGTGACGTAGACCAGGACGAAGGGACGGGACTCGCGGGCGAGCCACTCGGGCGGGTGGACGGGGAGATTCCAGACCGTCCGGCCGATCTTGCGCGGGTCGATGTCGATCCACGCGACGGGCCGGATCCCCTCCTCCATCAGCCGGCGGGCGCGCAGCCGCGTCTTCCGGCCCGCGCCCCAGACGACGACCTCGCGACCCGCGTGCAGCCGCGGGTCGCGGGCGAGGAAGCGGGCGCGCAGGCGGTCGAACGCCTCGCGCGAGTAGCGGGGGTCCACGCGCGAGGTGCGCTCCGGGCGCTCGCGCCAGGCGAGGAGCACGCGCGGCACCTTCCCCATGCGGCAGCCGGCGGCGTGCATGCGCAGCCACAGCTCGTAGTCTTCCGGGAACGGCCCGTCCGCGTAGCCGCCCAGGCGCCTGAGCACCTCCGTGCGCGCCATCACCGACGGGTGGGCGAAGGGCGACTCGACGTACAGGTTGGCCGCGATCTCGTCCGGCTCCACGCACTCGTTCTGCCAGCGCACGTACTCGCGGTAGCCGGCCTGCACGCTCTCCTCCGGGAACAGCTCCACCCGGCAGGCGGCGAGCGCGAGCCCGGGCCGGCGCTCGAGGTGCTCGCGCTGGGCGTCGAGCCGCTCCGGGTGCATCACGTCGTCCGCGTCCATGCGGGCCAGGAGCGGCGCGCGCGCCTCGGCGATCCCCAGGTTCAGCGCGGCGACCAGGCCCACGCGGCCGGGGCGGAGGAGGCGCACGCGCGGGTCCTCGTCCGCCAGCCGGCGGACGGTCTCCGGCGACCCGTCGCGCGAGCCGTCGTCGATGGCGAGCAGCTCCCACCCGGCGAGCGTCTGGCGGCGGATCGACTCCAGGCACTCGGGGAGGTGCGCGGCCTCGTCGCGGAACGGCAGGACGATGGAGACGGCGGGAGTGATGGGCATCTGACGAGGTTAACGATACCAGGCCGCGGGGCAAGGCATCGGAACGCATCTTGCCGCCCCTCCCGCTCCCACTTCACGCAGAAGCTACGCGGGAGGAGCCATGTCGGAGAAGAAGAACCAGGGGAACGGCGCGCGCTCGGAAGACGAGGGCGCGGGGCAGTCGGGGAGCGACCGCGGCACCAGCCAGCACGCCTCCAGCAGCAAGCGCGAGGAGGCCGACCGCCAGCAGGGGAAGACGACCCGCGGCCGCATGGACGACGAGATCGCCGAGGGGCAGGAAGCCCGCGAGTCCACCGGGCAGGGGCACGAGTAGCCCACCCGCACTCCGATACGAGAGGCCCCGGACGGCTGCCGTCCGGGGCCTCTTCATGGCTGTTGGAATCCAGAGAAAATCAAAAACCACAAGCCTCACGCAGAGTCAGCAGAGTCAGCAGAGAAAACCACGGTAAGCGATGTGTTCTCTGCTGACTCCGCGTGAGACAATGCAGTTGTCCTTCAAGCGAAGGAGAGGACGATGGAGTCGCCCGCGCGCGCGCCGAGGAGGCGGGCGGCGGAGTCGCGGTTGGCGGAGACCTCCAGGAAGCCGGCGCTTCCCCAGATGGCGAACGGCTCGCCGCCGGACGCGCCCGCCTCGGCGTAGAAGCGGCGCAGGGCGCGCACCTCGCGGCCGCCCACGATCAAGCGGAAGCCGCGCGCCGCCGCCTCGTCGGGCAGGTGCTCGCGCGTGAAGCTGGTGACCAGGTTGCCGAAGCGGTCCACGTGCAGGACGGTGCCGGCGAGCGCGCCGTCCTCCGTCCGCTCCGGCCGCGGCGGGTCGAGCCGCACGAAGTCGGCGACCTCCGGGCCCAGCTCCGCCGGGGCGACGCCCCGCGCCAGCGCGGCGGCCACGGGGGCGAACACGTCGCGGCCGTGGAAGGTGGCGCTCACCGAAGGGCGGAAGAACTCCGCGTTCGCGAGATGGAAGACGCGGGCGGCGGGCTCGCGCTCGTAGACGTAGCCGAAGATCCCGTTGTCGGGCCCCACGAAGCGGTGCTCCCCCGCGTCCACCGCGATCCCCCGCCGCGCCGAGCCGACGCCCGGGTCCACCACGGCCACGTGCACCGTCCCCGGCGGGAAGTCGCGGTAGACGGCCAGCAGGGTGAAGGCGCCGGCCCGCACGTCCTGCGGCGGGATCTCGTGCGTCACGTCGACGACGGTCGCGCCGGGCGCGAGCGACAGGATCACGCCCTTCATCGCCCCGACGAAGTAGTCCGCCGTGCCGAAGTCGGTGAGCAGGGTGACGATCATCTCCGGCTCAGCCCGGCCCGCTCACTCCCAGGCCCCCAGCAGGCGGCGCACGGCCACCAGCTGGCCCACGTGGTAGGCGTTGTGGTCGGCCACCAGGAGCAGCTCGCGCAGGTACGTCTGCCCGTCGCCGTGGGGGATGCGGGCGAAGAGGTCGAGTTCCGGGTCGGAGGCGAGCCGCTGCAGCTCCCGGCGGTCGGCGCGGAAGGCGGCCACGCTCTCGTCCCACGCCTCCGGCAAGGGCGGCTCGGGGTCGGCGGGCCAGTAGTCGTCGGGCCACTTCCGCTCGGCGTACTCGGGGTCGCGGCAGAAGTCCAGGACGTCGCGCTGCGCCCGCCGCAGGTGCTCCAGGAGCTGCCACGGCGAGTGGGGGAGTCCCTCGGGCCGCCTCCCGCGCACCCCGGGCGGGACGTCTTCCACGGCGGCGTCGAAGGAGGCGTGCGCGTCCTGCCAGTCCAGGAGCTTGCGCAGGTGGGCGCGCAGGGCGTCGTCGCTCATCGGAGGGCTGCGAATCGCTGGTGAGGCTCGGGCATCTCGGACGACGGTGAAAGTCAGAGATCGCCAGCGAATTGTCCAGAGCGGAAAGCAGGAAGGCAGGAAGGCAGGACTGGCCCGGTGAAGTCACCCGGACCCGAACAGCCGGGCGTGGATGCGCTGCAGGCCGGGGAGCACGTGCCGGAAGGCCTCGATCAGGTCGGCCGGCATGCGCCGCACCTGCTCGGGCCTCGGGTGGGGCTCGTACATCCGCCGCACCAGGAAGCCGGCCGCGGCGATCATCTCGCTCGTCTCCTCCAGCGTGTGCCGCCAGTACGGCGTGCGCCAGTGGTGGACGAGGCGCGGCATGTTCCAGTGGGCAGACGGCCCGGGCCGGTGTCGCGAACGGATGACAAGCTTGACACTCGCCGAGTCACTCACATACTACGACACGAAATTCAGGACGGGCACATCCTTCCGATTGGAGGACCGGATGAAGAAGCTGAAGCTCGAGCTCGACGAACTGCAGGTGGATTCGTTCGACACCGGCGGCGACCGGCTGCGCAGCGGCACAGTACACGGATACGCCGTGTTCCGCGAGAGCATCGACTCCTGTGAACTCACGCGGGCGGGATCGGAGCCCGCCATGACCTGCCAGGTGGAGTGCACCGGTAGCTGGGGATACACCTACTGCCTGGACGACTGCCCCGATCATCCGACGAACCCGGCCACCTGCCCGTGTTCCTGAACGGGGTGGAGTAGAACGAGCTGGACCTGATGATCGTGGACATGCGAGCAGGCGATTTCAGGTGGCGCGGCTCGTGGCGCTCGCCGCCGGAGAAGACGAACGCCATCGGCTTACCTCCACGCTCCGCCTGAAGGTGAGACCTGGCGCCGAAGCCGCCGCGGAGCGCCCGGGTGTACTCTTGTCAGGCCGGCTTCACCGCGTCGAACACCAGGAAGTACGGCAGGCGCGAGCAGTCGTCGAGCTGCGGCATGCGCCGCACCTGCTCGGGCGCCGGGTGGGGCTCGTACATCCGCCGCACCAGGAAGCCGGCCGCGGCGATCATCTCGCTCGTCTCCTCCAGCGTGTGCCGCCAGTACGGCGTGCGCCAGTGGTAGACGAGGCGCGGCATGTTCCAGTGGGTGACGGCCGGGCCCGTGTCGAAGTAGCGGTCCACCCGGAGCGCGAGCTTGCGGCCCGCCTCGTCGCGCTCCCACTCGCGGAAGGGCATGTCGCTGAACGGGTGGGGGACGGAGAACGCCATCCGCCCGCCCGGCCGCAGCACCGCGAACGCCGCGCGCAGGGCCGCGCCGGGGTCGGCCATGTCGTGCAGCGACATGCACGCGCTCACCAGGTCGAAGCTCCCCTCCGGCCAGCGCCGGTCGGCCTCGGCCGCGCTCATCCGGTGGTACCCGATGCCGAGCGGCTCGCGCTCCTCGTGCCCGCGCGCCAGCTCCAGGAGCCGGTCGGACAGGTCCACGCCGGTGACCCGCGCGCCGCGCCGGGCCAGCTGGCGGGTGAAGAACCCCTGGCCGCACCCCAGGTCCAGCACGCGAGAGCCCGCCACGTCGCCGCACGCGGCCAGCAGCCCGGGCCCGTGCACCTCGTGGCGGTAGTAGTCCGCGCCGCCCTCCACGGCCACCTCCCACGCCTCGGCGCCCTCGTTCCACGCCGCGCGGGCGTCCTCGTCGGTGAAGCCCTGCTCGAATGTCATTCGGAAGCTCTTGGGAAAGGTGTCCCGCGTTCGGCGGCGAAGCCCGTGTCCCGCCCGTCGCGCGGAGCGCCGAAGTCCCTCCCCTGAAGTTCGGGGGAGGGACAGGCGCGCCAGGCGCCAGGGCGGGGGCCCCGCCGCCGCGCCGATGCCGGCCGAAACGCAGGTGAATGATCCCCGGTCAGGCCGGGACCGGCCGCCCGCGCACGTACTCGGCCAGCAGGCGCAGCTCCTCCGCGAAGACCGGGCGGAGCGCGCGCGGAACGACGAGGCCCTCGATCCAGCCGACGATCCCGCCGTGGCGCGGCATGTCGGAGACGATCGTCACCCGCGAGCGGCCGCCGGGGAGCGGGTCGACGGTGAAGGTGGTCACGATGTCATCCGCGGGGTACGTCTCCACCAGCACGCGCCCCGGCTCGGGCTCGGTGACCACGCCGCGCGCGGGGCGGGTGACGCCCAGCACGCGCATCCGGAAGCGCACCACCGTTCCCGCTCCCCTCCCGCCGCTCTCCACCTCCCAGGCGGAGAAGTGCCGCTTGGGCAGGATGCTCGGGTGCCCCACGCGGTAGTCGGCGAACACGCCGTAGACGACCTCCGCGGGCGCGTCGATCTCGGCCGTCGCCGTGGCCTGGATGCGGGCCATCCGATGTCCTCTCTCGTTCAGCTTCGCGGGTGGACGAGGTCAGCCGTCCGCCTCCGGGCCGTACTCCCCGGGGTGGTCCCGCCGGTACGCCCGCGCCAGCGCGATGGTTTCAGGGAAGCCGAGCTCCTCCAGGCTGAGCAGCGCGAACCAGCGCGTCTCGGCGTGGGGGTGCCGGAGCATGCGCTCCAGGAAGGGGACCACCCGGCGGCTCTTCGTCCCCCCGAGCAGGTCGATGAAGGTGACGCGGTCGCGGTCGTCCTCCTCCGCCTCGGCCAGCGCCAGCAGCTCCTCCACGAGCTCGGGCGCGCGCTCCAGCAGCCAGGAGAACCCGTCCTCCATCACCGCGTGATCGCGGCTGCGCAGGAACTCCACGCAGCGCTCGAATCCCGGGAAAGTGTCGGTCCCCGTCGCGTCACCCATCTGGTTTCTCCCGGGCCGGGCCTGCCTGCGCAGGCTGGTTCGGCGCGAACATCGGCTGCGGCGCGAAGAGCCGGGTTCGCGGGCTCAGGGCGCCAGGTACCGCACCCGGCAGCGGCGCACCTCGCCGCCCGCGTCGGTGAAGAGGTTGTCGGAGAGCCGCAGCTCGTACGTCCCCGCCGCCTGGAAGATGCGCTCGTTGCGGGCGCGCCCGCGCACGTACGGCAGCGCGGCCGCGTCGCGCGTGCCGAGCGCCAGGCGGTCCATGCGCGCGAACGCCTCCGCCGGGATCAGCCGCGCCCCGGCGCTGTCGGCGTACTCCCGCTCCACCGCCGCGCTGGCCAGCACGAAGTAGGTGCCGTCCGGCGCCACCACCGCCAGCTCGCCCGGGTGCGGCCGCCCCAGCCGCACCGTCAGCGTGTCGCCCGCGCGCAGCACGGCCGGGGCGCACGCCAGCGCACCCTCGCGCGGCGCGGGCCCCTCCAGCCCCTCCCGCGGAGCGCGGGCGCAGGCGGCCGCGGCGAGGGCGAGGGCGAGGGCGAGCGGCGCGGCGGGCCTCATCGCCCCGCCTCCGCTTCCAGGCTCGGGTTGCCGTCGATGAACTTCAGGTCGAAGCGGAAGCGGTCGATCGCCCAGCGCCCGTCCGCCCTCACCAGGTGGAAGTCGTAGCTGCCGACGAAGGTGCGCGTGTTGCGCCCGCTGGCGTTCGGCAGGTAGTGGAAGGCGACGCCGTAGCAGAACGCATCCGCCTCGTCCCCGCGGACGGCGACCTCGTGGTTGCCGGCCTGGTGGTGGACGGCGTGCAGCGGGCGGAGCCCCTCCTCCCACCCCGCCGCGATCTCCTCCGGCGAGCGCTCGGCCGGCTCGCCGCCCGCCACCGACGTCATGTCGAACAGCACCCGCGGCGCGAAGCAGGCCCGCACCGCCTCCCAGTCCCGCCGGTCGGTGCCCACGAAGAGCCGGTCGATGGTGCGCACCACCTCGCGCTCGTCCACCAGCCGCCGCAGCTCGTCATCCATCTCCTCTCCTCCTCGCAGGCCGCGGAAACGGCAACCGCGGATCCGGGCGTGTCCCTCCGCTGCGCTCCGGGCCGGGCTGCGCGCCGGGCGCGCATCCCTCACGCGGAACTGCAGAGTACAGGGAACAGGGAACAGCCAGCCGATCCCCCGTAGGGGCGAGGCATGCCTCGACCGCCCCGGCCTGGCGCCGCGCGGATGGTCGCCCGACGAGCCGAAGCCCGTCCCTGGACCGCGGTTGAAGCCTCGCGCCGTTGGCGAGGCTTTCCGTGGTTCCAGCGGGTGCCTTCAGGCACTCGCATCTCCCTCCGCCGTTCGGAAGAACCGCGCCGCGGCCCCGGCGAGCGCCTCGGCCCACGCCGCGTAGCCCCGGACGGACGGGTGGAACCCGTCCTCGCAGAAAAACGCCTCCACCGCCGCCGCGTCCAGCGCCGGCATCGGCACGTGGCGCACGCCGGACAGCTCGCCCGCCAGCCGCTCCGCCGCGCGGTCCAGCAGCCGCGCCCTGAGGCCCAGCACCGCGCCGAGCGGCTGCGGCAGCGCGGGAAAAAGCCCCAGCGGCGGCACCCCCGCCAGCACCACCGGCACCGGCCCGCAGCGGCCGCGCAGCGCCTCCACCAGCTCCGCCAGGTGGCGCCGCCAGCGGCCGGGCGCGCGGAAGCGGAGCGTGTCGTTCACCCCCAGCGCCACCACCGCCACGTCGGCGCGGACGCCGTCCGCGGCCGCCAGCAGCTCGCGGCGCGCGCTCTCGGCCGTGGCCCCGTTGCGGCCCAGGACGCGCCACGCCACCGCGCGCCCGGTGCGCCCCGCCAGCGCGCGCGCCACCTGCCCGGAGAGCGCCTCCGCGTGGCTCGCCGCGCCCACCCCGGCGGCCGTGGACTCGCCCAGCACCAGCAGGCCGAACGGCGGCCCGGCGCCCGGCGCCACCCCCTCGCGCGGCCCCGCCGCCTCCGGCAGCCGCGGCGTGTCGCGGCGCACGCGCCGGCCCTGCGCGAGCAGCACCGGCAGCAGCACCAGGCTCGCGGACGACGCCGCGCGGAGCGGGAGGTCGGCGAGCGGCACGCTACTGCGGAGGCCGTCTGCGGGGCAGCTCCTGGCCGTAGGCGGGCCGGGTGCGGGGCCGCTCCTCCCGGTCGGCGGGGCCGGTCTCGGACCGCTCCTCGTCGTCGACGGACACGGTTCGGGGCCGCTCCACCTCGCCGGCGGGCGGGGCGCGGGGCGGCTCCTCGCCTTCGTCGTCGAAGGGCCGGAGGAGCGCGAGGGCGTCCTCGGCGGCCGACTCGGGAACGGCCAGGCGGATCCCGCCGATGGAGTGCAGCGGGGGGAGAAGGATGCCGCCGCTGCCCCGGACCTGCACCGGGATCCCGGAGGCCTCCAGCTCCGCCCGCAGCATCGTTGCCTCCAGGTCGTTGATGCACGTGCGGACCACCACCCATCGCTCGGACATCTCTGGCCTCGTCAAACGGGTATCGGGAGGGGCGCGCGGATCGGCGCGCCCCGGTCCGCCGACCGCTTACACCCCCTCGTCCGGACGGTCGCGCGGCTGCCCAACGCCGAGCGCTGACTGCCGTTCTCCCTCCACCGCGCTGCGGGGGAGGGCCGGGGAGGGGGCGTCACCGCCGGCATGGCGCGGATGCCGGCCGGAGCGCGCCGGCGGAGGCGGCCGCTTCCGCCGTCATCCCGGCGCCGTCAGGCGAACGCCCGCGCGTCGAGCGTCTCGCCGCTGCGGGTGCCCTCCACGCTCTCCACGTACGCCCGCGCCACGGTCGACGCGGGGAGGCCGGCCGAGCCGTCGCGCCCCATCGCTTCCAGCGTCTCGCTCACCCAGGGCGGGCTCACCACGTTCACGCGCACGCCGCGCGGCAGCTCCAGCGCGGCCGCCCGCGCGAACCCCTCCACCGCCGCGTTCGTCGGGGTGAGCGCGGCGCTGCCGGGGCTCGGCTCGCTCGCCAGCACGCCGCTGGTGAGCGTGAACGATCCGCCGTCCGCCACGTGCTCGAGTCCCAGGCGCACCAGGTTCACCTGCCCCATCAGCTTGCTGCGCAGGCCGAGCAGGAAGTCGTCTTCGCCCAGCTGCTCCAGCGGCCCGAACGCCCCCCGCCCCGCCGCGCACACCAGCGCGTCGAAGCGCCCCACCTCGCGGTAGAGCCGCTCGATGGAGTCCGCGGACTCGATGTCCACCTGGCGGTCTCCGCGCGAGTGGCCCACGCGCACCACCTCGTGGCGCCCCTCCAGCGCGGCAGCCACCGCCCGCCCGATGGTGCCCGTGGCACCCACGACGACGATCCTCACGAATTCTCCTTCCGAAGCCGGTCCCGGTCCGGGCCCGCTGCCCGGGCTCGCGGGGAGAATGCGGCCCGCGGCCGGGGCGGCACAAGAGAGGCCCCGCCCGGACGCCGCCGGGCGGGGCCTCGAGGTGTGGGCAGGTCGGGCTCTCGGCAGCAGCGCCCGCCTCCCCCGCCACCCGTGGCGCGGTCAGGGCCGCGTGCGCCAGAGGGTCGGGATTCCGGCGCGGCGGCGGTGTCGGAAGGCGAAGCGCGTGAGCGGGAAAGCGGCGCTGCCGGCGAACGGCTCGCCGGCGTCACGACGGGCGGTCGGGGCCGGTGTACACCCAGCGCGGGCGCGGGTCCTCGAGGGTGTAGTACCGCTTGAAGTCGGCGGCGTGGTCGAACAGCTCGTCCCACTCGAGCGCTTCGTGCAACCCTTTCTCCCAGGTGGCGCGCTCCACCGTCCCGACGACGAGGTAGTCGTTGCCCAGCACCTCCGGGCGGCGGCGCGAGAAGAGGATCGCCAGCTCGGTCTCGAGCTCTTCCTGGTGGGCGACGATGAACTCGCACGGGGTGCAGTACCGGCAGGTCTTGCCCAGGATCACCAGGCCGTGCCCCTCCACGTGGACGAGCAGGGGGAACTTGCGCGCGTGCGTCAGCTTCCGGCACCGCGGGCACTTGCTCCAGCGGACCTCCGGAAACTGGTTGAGGGCGAAGCGGTAGCGCGGCGGCAGCCGGCCGAGCCGTTTGCGGGCCATGGCACTCCGGCGGACGAGAGGAGACGAAGTGAACGCAGTGCACAACCTGCGGCGGAGCGCACCGGCGGCGCAAGGCACGAACGGGCGCCGCGCGAATCCTCGCACGGCGCCCGCTCACTTCCACGCCATCGCCACCGGCCGCGGAGGCGGTTCCGCGCTCACGACTGCGACACCAGCCAGTCCTTCGCCTCGTCTAAGTCGTTGAAGGACCTCAGGTTGCGGCGGCGGGACAGGGTCTGGATCGCCCGGAAGGCGGTCAGGTAGATGCCCTTGAGGCCCACGACCACCGCGCCCCACTTCACGTACGGCGTGTTGTGGCTCACCAGGTCCTGCACTGCCCGCACGGCGCCCGGGGTGATGCGGCAGCCGCGGATGTCCGTCAGCACCAGCAGCGACCCCGGCGCCTCGCGCGCGATCACCTGCTTGGTCTTCGCGATCTCCTGCTCCAGCTCCTCCAGGCTGGTCCCGAGGCCGGCGTAGTCGAGCAGCAGGACGCGCTTCCCCCGGTGCGGGATGAAGCGCGTGCGCTCCGTGCGCATGCTCCGGGGCTCCACGGGGGGGACGTGGGGCGAGGGACCGGCTCGATCGTTCATGAGCGGAGGGGGATCGGGAGGGTGAGATCCGGCGGGGGGGAGAAGAGCCGCGACGAAAAGTAATCGGAATGCGACTTTTTTCAACCTCTGGAACGCGGCTTGCGCGCTCGGCGCCGCGACGGCGCATCCGCCTCGCGCCGGCAGAGTCCACATCCGGGGATGATCCGCCACGACGGGATACGGCGCGCCTGCGGCCGTTCGGCGCGGCGCGCTTCTGCACTGCGTTCCGCGCGCACGAGGCGCGCGGAGTACCCTTCCACTCGGGAGGTTGCGATGCGAAGCCGGATGAGGAGGCTCGGCAGGGGCGCCCTGGCGGCGGGCACCGCCGCGACGCTCGGCTTCGGCGCGTTCGCGGCGCTCGCGCCGGTGCGGGAGGCGAGCGCCCGGCCGCCCGCCTGCAACACGCAGGAGTGCAGGGCCTCGTGCCTGGCCAGCGGGGCGCAGACCGGGTTCTGCGACACCGTCGGCTGCGTCTGCCGGCTGTAGGCGCGGGTGCGGGAAAGATCGGCCGGCCTTCGCCACGCAGGGCCGGCCGGTCCGCCTTGCGTCAGCGGGCGACGTCGAGCCGCGCGGGCGCCGGCCGCTCGCGCCAGACGTCGCCGATGGAGCGGGCGTCGGGGCGCAGCCGCTGGATGCCGTAGCCCACGCCGCCCAGCAGCGCGGCCGCCAGCAGCGCGGGGACCCACGTCCTGCGCAGCGCCGTCCGGAACCACTCGCCCTCGTCGATCCTGCGCACGCGGGTGTAGAGGCCCGCCAGCACGATCCCGTCCACCACCAGCTCGGCCAGGAGCGCCGGGGCCAGGGCGATCACGTACCCCGCCGCCCCCGCCACCACCACCACCGCCACGCCCACCAGCGCCAGCGCCAGGCACCCGGCCGCGTCGTCGCCCAGGTCCAGGTCCAGGTCGCCCAGGAACCCCTTGCCGCCGCCCCGCGAGGAGAGCGTCCGCGCCGGCGTGGGCAGGGCCGCGCCGCCGCCGGGCCGCGGCCCCGCGAAGGGCAGGGCGGGCGCCTCCCCCCACGCCCGCTCGGCCCCGCCCCCGCGGAAGCCCCCGCCGCCGCCGAAGCGCACGCCCCCGGCGCCGCCTCCGCCACCCCCGCCTCCTCCGCCCCCTCCGCCGCCGACCTCGATCCCCAGCACGTCCGGGTCGAAGTCCAGGTCGTGGTCGCGGCCGCGCGATTTCCGCGTCATCGACCACAGCCAGAGGCGCAGCAGCCCCAGGAACGCCGCGTAGCCCGCCAGCACCGCGGCCGGGTAGCGCACGGCCATCGCCTCCACGCCCAGGCGCAGCAGGAGGACGGCCGCCCCGAAGCCCGCCCCGCCGGTCAGCAGGAGGAGCACCAGCATCTGCACGCGCGGCCAGCGCCGCCGCAGCAGGCGGGCGCGGATGCGGCGGACGGCGCGCTGGCGGCGGCCGCGGGGAGCGGAGGGCATCGGGCGGATCGATGGAGAATCGGGGATCAGGCCTCCCGCCGCGTTCGCCCCGCCGCCGCCGGGGCTGCGCGGGGCGGCCGGGGGAGCGCGGGACGGTCGGCCGCGGGCGCCCCGGTCTTGCGCTCGAGCTGGTACGGCTGGAACTCGCAGCCGGGGCGCACGGGAAGGTAGACGAAGGCCGGCGCGGTGTCGCCCGGCTCGGTGTAGACGCCCACGCCGCGGTACTCGCCCGCGCGCGCCACCTCGGGGACCCCGAGCACCCGCGGCTCCCCGTACCGGACGAAGCGCCGGCCCCGGAAGCGGATCGGCTCGCCGTCGGCGTACCAGGGGTGGCTCGCGGCGTAGTCGGCCGTGACCGGGAACGCGAGCGAGACGGGGCGGCCCTGGTACGTGCTGTCGCCGGTCACGGGGTCGTAGTGCAGATCCACCTCGGTGAGACTCCCCCCGGCGATCACGCAGATGCGCAGCCGCATCTCCACGCTGGCCGGCGGAAACGGCCGCGGCGGCTGGGAAGGAGACGGCGGGGGAGCCGGCGGCGGAGGCGTCGCGGCGGGCTCCACGCGGCGGGAGCATCCGCCGGCGGCGGTGGCGAGCAGGAGGAGGACCGCGGTCGCGCGCATCGGGACCCTCGCGGGGAGATGGGATCGCCGGCCGTCGTCCCGACACTGTACCGGGGGCCGGCGCCTTCAACAAGGGCGCCGCGGCCGGGGAAGGGCGTCCCCACCGGCGAGACGCGGCTTCCCCTGCACGGGCCCGCGGCTCCTCCCGGCAGCCTCTTCCACGCGCGGCGCCGATCGTAGCAGCGTTCCGCCGCCGCGCGCCCGGATCGTGCGTGCGCTCCGGCGCGGCAGATGCGTCACGAGCCCGACGACCGCGCGCCCGCGGGGGCACGCACCACACGGCGCAACGGAGGCAGGGATGCCCGACACCATCACCATCACCGACAACCGCACCGGGAAGAGCTACGAGCTGCCCGTCCGCTACGGCACCTATCCCGAGTACGGCGCCTACGTCCCGGGGGCCGACCTCAGGAAGATCAAGGCCTCGGACGACGACTTCGGCCTGCTCAGCTACGACCCCGCGTTCATGAACACCGCCTCGTGCAGGAGCGCCGTCACCCACATCGACGGCGACCGGGGGATCCTGCGCTACCGCGGCTACCCGATCGAGCAGCTGGCCGAGAAGAGCACCTACCTGGAGTCGGCCTACCTGGTGCTCGACGGCGAGCTGCCCACCGCCGAGCAGCTGCAGGAGTGGACGCACCACGTCACGCACCACACCTTCGTGCACGAGAGCATCAAGAAGTTCATGGACGGCTTCCACTACGACGCGCACCCGATGGGGATGCTGGTGAGCACGGTGGCGGCGCTGTCCACCTTCTATCCCGAGTCGCGCAACATCTCCGACCCCGAAGTGCGCCAGCGGCAGATCGTCCGGCTGGTGGCCAAGCTCCCCACGCTGGCCGCCTTCGCCTACCGGCACACGGTGGGGCTGCCGTACGTCTACCCCGACAACGACCTGAGCTTCACCGGCAACTTCCTGAACATGATGTTCCGGATCAGCGAGCCCAAGTACGAGCCGAACCCGGTGCTGGAGCGGGCGCTGGACGTGCTCTTCATCCTGCACCTGGACCACGAGCAGAACTGCAGCACCAACGCCATGCGCAGCGTGGGCAGCTCGCACGCCGACCCGTACGTGTCGGTGGCGGCGGCCGCGGCGGCGCTCTACGGCCCGCTGCACGGCGGCGCCAACGAGCAGGTGCTCCGGATGCTGAAGGAGATCGGCAGCAAGGCGCGCGTCCCCGAGTACGTCGACCGCGCCAAGCGGGGCGATTTCCGGCTGATGGGCTTCGGGCACCGCGTCTACAAGAACTACGACCCGCGCGCCAAGATCCTGAAGCGGATGGCCGGCGACGTGCTGGCGGTCACCGGCACCACGCCGCTGCTGGACCTGGCGATGGAGCTGGAGCGGATCGCGCTGGAAGACGACTACTTCGTCAGCCGCAAGCTGTACCCGAACGTCGACTTCTACTCGGGGATCATCTACCAGGCGATGGGCTTCCCCGTGGACATGTTCCCGGTGCTCTTCGCCATCCCGCGGGTGGCCGGGTGGCTGGCGCAGTGGAAGGAGATGCTGGAGGACCCCGACCAGAAGATCGCCCGCCCGCGCCAGGTCTACACCGGCTACGACGAGCGCGCGTACGTCCCCATCGAGTCGCGCACCCCCGCCGAGGCGCCGGCCAGCGCCTGAGCGCCGGACACCAGCGGAGCGACGGACCGGGCGCCGCACGATGCTTCGTGCGGCGCCCGGTCGTTTTCGGGGAAGATCCGGAGCAGGGCGGGTGAACCCGCGGCAACAACGGCGAGAAGCCTGCCTGCGCAGGCTGGTTCGGCGCGGGAGCCGCCTTCGGCGCGGGAAGGCTGGCCTCCGGACGCGAAGCACGCGGGCACAGCCCGCCAGTCCGCGCAGGCGGACGCAGAATTCATTCGCAAGTATCCTGTCGACGCACAGTAGCCAGGTCGGCCCCTCTTTCCGTGATTCCTCCCGGTCTGCTCGACCATGGCGACTACTTGCGTTTTCAGTCAATGTAAATATGATGGTACGGAATCCGTTCCATCTTCCCAAACGCTCGACAGGGAGGGGTGCCGTGACGACCTCGATCTTGTTCAGGCTGCTGATTCTGGGGGCGACCGGAGTCGTCGCGGCGGGCTCCGGCTACGCCCCCGCATCACCGGTCTCGCGGGAGGCGAGCGTCGATGACGCCGCGCCGTTGCAGGTGGCGGCGCTGCCGGCGGCTTCCGCGTCGTACCTGCGGGTGTCGGTGACGTGCTACGGAATGACGTGCACCGCGCGGGCATTCGGCGGCAGCGGTGTCTACGCGGGTTTCGAATGGAGCCTTGCCGAGGAGACGTGGGACGAAGGGGAGACGAGCGGGGCGGACGCGACTGCCTACTGCGTCTCCGGAGCAATGCTCGGGGTAAGCGTGGCCGTGACGGACAGCAACGGGGCAACGGCGGGAGGAGGCGCGTGGGTATTCTGCCCTTGAGGAAACGGGAGAAGCCACCCCTCCGGCGGCGTCTCGCCGTGGCCGCGCCCGCCATGCTGGTGGACACGATCCGACCGAAGCGCAGACATGAGGGCACGGCGCGCCCTCGCTCGCGCTCTGGCTGACTTCCTGAGCGCGTAAGGGGAGAAGGAGTTGAGAGCGGACCAACGCGAGCGGGGGCGGCTCTCAGGAGCCGCCCCCGCAATCGGCTATCTGCGGAGTATCCACACCCATAGCGCATACGCGCCGACAAACAGTAAGATGGGGCCTAATACGAGCAAGCCGCGCAAGCCCCATAGAACACCAACCAGAGCAAGCGCCACAACCGCAGTGAGAACAAAGTTCCGCAGTTCCACCCGAGTTTCCGGGTCTCGTATCCTGCCCATGAATACCCCCGCACGATTAAGGGTTACGGTCCGCCTTCCCCCGCCGCTTCCGCTTCTGGCGCTCCGGCATCCCCCCGGGCGGGCCCGGCTTCTGTAGGGCGCGCCGGACTGCTTGCGGATAATTCCGAATTCATTCGCCCAGGGCAGGCGCCCCTGCTACCGGTTTTTCTTGTGCTTCTCCTTCTTTTTCTTCTTCCCTTTCTTCTTGCCCTTCTCCTTCTCCCGCTCCTCCCCGTCTTCCCCGCCCTCCTCCTCGTCCACCCACTCGCGCAGGGCGTCGTCGTCCGCCACGACCGCCGTCGCTCCGCCCCCGTCGCCGACGAGGTCCGCCGTCGTCTCGCCGAGCCTGCGCGCCGTCTCGGAGTCCACGCGGCCGGTTTCCTCTAGGCCGTGCCGCTGCTGGAACTGCCGCACCGCCCGCTCGGTGGCGCGGCCGAACTTCCCGTCCACCGTGCACGGGTGGCCGGCGGCGCTCAGGCACGCCTGCAGGGTCTCGACGTACGGGTTCGGCACGGGGCGCGGCTCCCGCTCCAGCGCCACCGGCCGCAGCCTGCCGTCCCGCCATTCGAGCTTGAGCTGCATGGAATCTCTCCTTGCCGGCGAACCGGACGGATGGGCGAAGAGCGAGAAGCGGAAGCAGGCCAGGTCGCGGCCCCGTGTACGGTTCGCAGCGAGCCGGCTCGCGTCAAGGAAACATCTGACAGAAAGACCATGGAGCGGCCCGCGCGCCGCCCGTCAGCGCGGGTGCTCGGTGCCGTCGACCACCGCCGCCGCCTCGCGGGCGATCTCCGCGACGCCTTCCGCCACGTCCGCCCGCCGGCCGCCCTCCAGCGCGCACAGCGTCCAGTGGACGGTCTCGGCCAGGTACCAGAAGCGCAGCCGGGGAAGGAGCACCTCCCGCGGCTCGCGGCCGTAGCGGTCGAGCACGAGCGACAGGAGCGCCGTCCCGAAGTCCTCGTAGAAGAAGATGAAGTCCCGCGCCGGGTCGCCCAGCGCGATGTCGCCGAAGTCGATGACGCCGGTGACGCGGCCGGACGCGGGGTCGTACAGCACGTGCCCGGGGGCCACGTCGCGGTGCAGCAGCACGAGCGGCCGCTCGCTCTCGCGCGGGTCGGCCAGGTGCGCGGCGAAGGCGGCCTCCACCCGCGCCGCCGCGCCCGCCGGGAGGAGCGCGTGGAGGCGCGCGCGGGCCCGGTCGCGCACGTCGCACAGCCACGCCGCGTCCAGCCGCTCCAGCCCGCACGCCTCGCCGGCCGCGGGATCGGCCGAGTGCAGCGCCGCCAGGAAGCCGGCCACCTCGGCGGCGGCGCGCTCCCGCTCCGCGGCCGGGAGCGCCTCCCACGCCCGTCGCGTCAGCTCGACGCCCGGGACGCGCTCGTGGACCGAGAACGCGAGGCCGCCCGGATCCGCGAAGTGGCGCGGTCGCGGCACGGGGAGCGGCAGGCGATGGGCGATCACCGGCAGCACGCAGGCCTCGCGGCCGAGCGCGCGCGCCGCCTCGCCGTGCTTCGCCACCCGCACGATCCAGCGCTCGCCGGCGGCGTACGCCACGCAGAAGTCGCCCTCGCCCACCCGCTCCAGGCGCGCGTCGCCGATCCCGGGAACGTGCGCTCGAAGCCGCTCGGAGAGTTGCGTGAGATCCCGGTCCATTTGACGTCGTCCAGGTGCATCGGCCGCGACGGAGAGTCGGCGGAACGGCCGATCCGTGTTTCGGGTACGGGACGCATCCCATTTTCCCCGAAGGACTTATGCATGCCCTCGCCCTCCTGCTCCCCGCCCTGCTGCTGGCGGCCGTCCCCGCCGCCGCCCAGGACGCCCCGGCCACGCGCGGCGCCGACGCCCAGGTGAGCGTGACGGCGAAGATCGTGGTGCTCGACCGCGAGGCGTTCACCCGCGCGGGGCTCGCCTACCTGGCGGTCGGCGGCGGGCGGATGCACCTCGACGCGGCGGAACTGCGCAGGCTCCCCCGGCCCTTCCGCGCGCGCATCGGGTCGGGCACGCTGGGGATCGACGCCTTCCTGGAGGCCGCGCGCGAGAGCCGCTGGGTGCGCTCCGAGTACACGCAGCAGGTCCTCACCCTGTCCGGCTCCGAGGCGCGCATCTCCGCCTCCACCCTCGCCGTCGGCCCCTACGCCGCCCGCTCGCGCGGGCCGGAGCTGATCGTGACCCCCACGGTGCTGGGCGACGGCCGCGTGCGCCTGCGGGTTTCGGCGCGCGTGGACGACACGGTGACCGACGCGTGGGGGAACGCGGTGGACGGCTCGCCGCTGGCCAGCGAGACGCAGCTGGTCGTGCGCGCGGGCGAGCCGGCCGTCCTCGCCAGCTCCGCCACGCGCGAGTCCAGCCGCGACGCCGGCCTGCTGCGCCTGCGCCGCGCCGACCGCCAGCGTGACGTGCTGCTGGTCATCACCCCCCGGGTGGTCGGCGCCCCCTGAGCGGACGGCAACGTCGATTGCCTGGGCAGGCTCGGCGCGCTCCCTGATAGAACCTGCCTGGCCGCGTCGCTGCGGGCCGGCTTCGGCGCCGCCCCGGGCAGCCCCCCTCCCCGGCCCTCCCCCCGCTGCGCGGTGGGAGGGAGAACTGCGCCCGATCCAGGATGACGTCCTTTCCACAATCAATCGCGGGATCCGGGATGAAGCCTCGCCGACGGAAACCGTCTTCCACGCCGGTGCCCGGGCGGGGCTTTCCGTAGTCCAGCGGGCGTCTCCCGGCGCTCGCCGCGGCGGCGGTGGATGCGCCGCGGGCCGGTCCGCACGAGATCCTTTCCCCGCGGGTGAAAACAAATTAATGTTCCAAACGATTCGCTCCTTCCCGGGCGACCGCCATTCCTCCGCGTTTCAGGGAGGTACCTTCATGATCCCGCCGCGCGCATCCCTTCCGAAGCTCCTGGCCGTGGGCCTGCTCTGGCTCTCCGCGTGCGAGTCGCCCTCCGGCCCGGGCGCGCCCACCGCGGTACAGCCGCTCTCCGGCAGCGGCCAGCGGGTCGCGGCGGGGGCCGCGCTCGCCGAGCCCCTGGTGGTGCGCGTGACCGGCTCGGGCGGGCGCCCCGTGCCCGGGGTGAGCGTGACCTGGACGGCGGGCCCGGACGCCGGCATCGTCACCCCGCTCGCCGCCGAGACCGACGCGGACGGCCGCGCCTCGGCCACCTGGACGGTGGGCACCACCGTGGGCGAGCGGAGCGTCACGGCCGCCGTTGCCGGGCTGGCCCCGGCCACGTTCACGGCCACCGTGGTGCCGGGCGCGCCCGCCACGATGATCGCCCTCATCGGGAACGGCCAGTTCGGGCGGGTGGGAGAGCTCCTGACGGAGCAGCTGACGGTGCAGGTGACGGACGAGCACGGCAACCCGGTGCCCGACGCGGAGGTCCGCTGGGAGGTGACGGCGGGTGGCGGCTCGGCCACCCCGGCCGCGTCGCGCACCTCGGCCACGGGCACCGCGTCCACCCGCTGGACGCTGGGCACGCTGGTGGGCCGGCAGAACCTGACCGCCTCGGTGGGAGCCGTGTCGGCCCCGTTCGTCGCCGTCGCCAACTTCTCCCCCACCCTGTCCGTCGTCTCCCCCGCGCCCTCGGGCTCCGGAGGCGAGAGGCGGGTGGACGACCCGTTCCCGCTGGTGGTCTTCGCCACCTCGGGCCGCGAGGTCGTGCGCGTGACCGCCACGATCGCGGGGCGCGCCACCTCGCTGGCGTCGACGGCGGACGGGAGCGGGCGGTGGCAGGGGAGCGTCTCGGTGGCGGGGCTGGCGCGCGGCCCCGCGGAGCTCACCCTCGCCTCCACCGACGCGGGCGGGACCGTCCAGACCGTCACCGTCCCCGTCTTCGTGGACCGCAGGCCGGTGCTCACCGTCACGGCGCCGCTGTTCGGGGCGGTGGCGCGGCCGTCGGTGCGCCTGGTCGCCAGCTGCCAGGACGACGACCCCGGAGGGTGCATCGTGCGGGTGAGGACGCAGACCTTCCCGGGCACGAGCGGCGGGACGCAGCTGGCCGAGGCGCGGAACCAGCTCGACGCCACCGTCACGCTCCCCCTCGGGACGAGCTACCTCCTCTTCATGGCCGTGGACTCCGCGGGGCAGACCGCCGGGGAGAACCGCACCATCCACTCCGAGGACAGCCCGCGGTGGACCGAGGTGGCGTCGGCGGGGTGGATGGCGTGGCAGGTCGGCGCGGACCGCATCCTCTTCGCCGACAGCACCGCCACGAGCATGGCGCTGAGGGTGCGCAGCCGGGCGACCGGCGCCGAGACCGTGCTCTTCCAGCAGGCGGGGCGGAAGCTGCGCCAGGGGTTCCTGACCCCGCGCGGCGCCATCTTCGTGAGCGTCGCGCCCAACAACGACCCGCTGCAGGAGCGGGTCCTGGAGGTGCGCGACGGCACGGTCCTGGACCTGGGCCGTGTGTCGCAGACGTCGCTGCGGGTGGTGGGGCGGTGGGCGATCTGGTACGACGGCGCCCGCCTGGTGCGCCGGGACCTGGAGACCGGGACCAGCCTGCAGGTGACCGACGCCGCCGCCGCCGACCTGGCGGCGAACGGCGACGTGGTGTACGGGACGAGCCCGGGCTACGAGATCTTCCGGTTCCGCAACGGCACCTCCACCCAGCTCACCCGCGACGACGACGCGGTCCTCTGGAACGTCTCCCCGGTGACGGACGGGATCAACGTCCTCTACAACAAGCGAACGCCCTGCTGCACCGCGCAGACCTCCCAGGTCGCCCTGTTCGGGGCCTCCGGCGAGGTGCTCCTGACCCCGCGCACGGCGTCCGTGGTGGACTACCAGGCGAACGGCGGCTGGGCCGCGTACCTCGAGCCGGGCCCCACCGGGGTGCCGCAGGTGTGGCTGCGCTCGCCCGCGGGTGCCGAGACCCAGGTGACCACGGCCGGGAGCGCGAGCCGGCTGCAGCTGCTGGGCCCGAACGGCGAGCTGGTCTTCACCACCGGCAACCGGCGCTACGCCGCGCTCCCCGGGCGCGCCCCCGTCGACATCGGCCTGGCCTGGGGAGAGTACACCCAGAGGGTCTTCTGGGTGAACGGGGAGCTGTACGCGGTGCTGGGCCGCTCCGCCTTCCGCATCCAGCTCTGAGGCCCGGGTCCGAGCGGATCGATCTCGCACGGAGTCGACGGAGGCAGCGGGGGCAAAGGAAGAGGACCGCACGAAGGAGCAGAAGTCGAGGAAGAAGTCCTGGGCCTTCCGCCGCGATGCGCCGAGCCCGGCGCGCCCCCGATCGGGCGCGCCGGGCTCTCGCGTTTCGCGGACCGCGGCGGCGTCCGGCCGGGCCATACCGGATTCCAGGAATCAGTGTGCGATCCGGTCCTTTCGTGAACCATGTCATTCCGAGCGGCGCCGCGGCACCGATCCGGATTTCACACCTCAGCCGGGCGGCGCCCGAGGAATCCACTCACCCCGCCCGGACGCTGGCTCCATGCATCGGTCCGGCCTCCTGCCGGCCGCGAGTAGATTGAGGGCTGGTCATAATTCCAAAGAGGAGCCGCGCCAAGAGAAAACTCTTGACGCGGCAGGCTCTTGTGCGGAGCGTACGGTTTGTCGAAGACCAACGCACCCGCTCAAGGAGGCCTGCCTTATGTGTACGCGGGAACCGC